>DASQNN010000352.1:0-12784 GCA_035644955.1 Nodosilinea sp.
GACACCCGGATTCGAACCGGGGGTGGAGGTTTTGCAGACCTCTGCCTTACCACTTGGCTATGTCGCCGCTTTATCAGTTTCTGAGTATAGCAAACTGAGGGGCGTAGTCTGGCAATCAATCGTCAGACTGTGCCCCTCAGTTTCAAGCGCCCGGCAACCCGCTGCTTTTAGCCAGTCTTTTGGGCCAGTCTGTTAGGTAAGCCTTAGGTATCGAGGGCAAGTTTACCGATCAGCCTGCCCCCCGCTCTGGCGCATCACCTAACATTCACCACCTGCACCCCAAGGGCGCGGCAGCTAGGGCAGGTAAGCCGCGTCGGTGCTGGGCTGGCGAAACCGATAAATATCCTCCAGCGCCGTCACCCAGCCCGTCGCCAAAGACTCAAGCAGCCGATCGCCCTTTTCAACGGTGGCTACGGTGGGGTCGCCCAAAACACCGCTAGCGCTTAGATCGCGCGTTACCCAGGCAAAGGGCAGCGCCCCCTCCATTGTCAGCCAGCTATCGGTGGGCAAGTTGTGAGGGAATTCAGCTTTGGCCTGATCCATCCGCACCTGGTCGGGCAGAATGGTCAGCATCAGGCTCGTCTCGGCGTCGCCGGCATGAATGCCCAGCTCCATTTCTTTAGCGGTCAGCAGCTCCCCCGCACAGTTGGGCACCGCCCACACAAAGAGCGGAAACACCATCAAATCATCGTGGGCCTGGTGCAGGTCTCGGGCGGCGATTTCTAGCACCTGGGGTTGGCCGCCGTGGGAGTTGAGCAACACCAGCTTGCGAAAGCCGGACCGGTAGAGGCTTTCGGCGATATCGTGAATCACCCGCAGCAGCGTTTCCACAGACAGGGTAATGGTGCCCGGAAAGTGCCAGTGCTCATTCGATTTGCCGTAGTAGAGGGGCGGCAAACTGTAGACTGGCACCGAGGGATCGAGCTGGGCCAGGGCCTTGCCCAGCACCGTCGTACAAATGGCACTGTCCACCGCCAGAGGCAGGTGAGGGCCGTGCTGCTCGATCGCCCCCATCGGCTGCACGATCACAACATGCTCGCGATCGGCCATGGCCTCAATGTCGGTCCAGGTGAGATAGGGAAAGTAGCGGTGGGGCGGAATAGGGCCGTGCATAGGAGGGTGGTTGGTGAGAGGGGCAATTGTTAGCGTTTACTAACCAATAGACTTGACAGTTCGGGAATAAACGGTAACAATGAATACAGAAACAAATCGTTCATCTCCCATTGAAAGCTCATTGAGAGACGGAAGTAGAGCTTCAGCTCGAAGGAACGCGCCTCTGTTTATACACCTTCACTCATTAAGGAGAGGCGAAAGATGTCCTTGAAATATCGCGGCGTTGATTATGAACCGGCTACCTCCGATGTAGCCATTTCTGAGGAAGTGATTGGCCGCTATCGCGGTGCCGTTGCTACCCGCCACATTCCCAAGCAGCTCAAAGCTGAGCATCCCCAAGGTCTAAAGTACCGGGGTGCGGTGGTTCGATAGGTTAAAGTTTGCCCGGTTAGGCTAAGAAATGGCTCCAGTATCCCGTCTGGGTATGGCTGGGGCCATTTTTAACTGGGGCAGGAAGGATTCCTGGATCGTGATTTTCCTAAAGCACTCCTGCGGGGGTGCTTTTTTGTGCGATAGGCTTGGACAAGACTAAATTACTACGTCCAGGGGCAGCGTTGGCTATTTTTGCATATCTGCTGGGGTTGGCTACAGGGGGACTGCTGTTGATCTGGCAGGGGCGGCGACAGCGACGCCGTGAGCAGCGGCTGATAAATGCTCTCAACGCAACCGATTGGTCTGCGGCCCTGGCGCAGGTTGAGCAGCTGGTGCAGACCCAGCCCCAGCAGCAGCGGCAGCTGCGATCGCTCGGCACCAGCCGCGACACCCTAGAGCGCATTTTGCAGACGGCCCCCATTGGCTATCTTCAGGTCGACGAAGAAAATCAGCTGATCTGGTGCAACGACCAGGCCAATCGGCTGCTGAAAATGAACCAGCCCCTGACCGGGCCGGTGCAGCGACGGCGGTTGCTGCTAGAGGTGGCCCGCTCCTACGAACTCGATGCCCTTATTGAAGAAACCCGGGAAAAGCAAACCCACTGCCAGCGGGAATGGATGCTCTATCAGATCTCTCCCGATCCCCTGCACCCCAAAGAAGAGCCTACCTATCCCCTGCGGGGCTATGCCATTCCCCTCGGCAAGGGCGAAGTGGGAGTTTTTCTGGAGAATCGTCAGGAGGCGGCCCTGCTGGTGCAGCAGCGCGATCGCTGGACTTCAGACGTCGCCCACGAGCTCAAAACCCCCCTCACCTCGATTCGGCTGGTGGCCGAAACCCTACAGCCCCGCGTTGACGACAGCCAGCGCCGCTGGCTCGATCGCCTGATCAACGAAACCATTCGCCTCAGCAACCTGGTCGAAGACTTGCTCAACCTCAGCCGACTCCAGGGCGACCAGTTTCAGGGGCTCACCCTCGAGCCGGTCGATCTGCCCCAGCTGGTGCAGCGGGCCTGGGTCAGCCTCGAACCCCTGGCCCAGGTCAAAGGGTTAACCCTGGCCTACGATGGCCCGTCCCACTGTTTAGTCAATCTGGATGAAACCCTGTTTCACCGGGTGCTGCTCAACCTAATTGACAACGCCATCAAGCACAGCCCCAGCCGCGCCACCATCTTTGTCCACTTAATCATGCCCGATCGCGCCGCTAAAGCCAGTGATTTCCTGACCCTAGAGGTGATGGACATGGGATCGGGCTTTAGCGCCAAGGATCTGCCCTACATTTTCGATCGCTTTTACCGCGCCGACCCCTCCCGCAGCCGCAGCGATCCCCTGGCCGACCTGGCCCCCATCGCCCCCGGTATTGCCACCGAGGTCAGTCGGGGCACCGGCCTGGGCCTGGCCATTGTCAGCCAAATTGTGGAGGCCCACAACGGCACGATTACCGCCGCCAATCACCCCGACCTGGGCGGTGGCTGGCTGCGGCTGCGGCTGCCGACGGCCGCCCAAGTGAGTGAGCAGCGGGGTTAAGCACCCCCAAGCCTGCCCCCTTCGGGCTCGGCCTGAGGGCGGTGCCTAAGAACTTATACTCAGAGGGTCTGGATTGCTGCCATAATTGTTAAGTGATTACTTAACCTGGTCGGGGCATTTTCCGTCCTGTTGTCACCCCTCCTATTCGTCATTCCCCTATGGCAGAGCGGCTGCAAAAAATTCTTTCCCAGTATGGGGTTGCCTCCCGGCGGCAGGCCGAACAGATGATTGAATCTGGGCAGGTGCGGGTCAACGGGGCCGTGGCCCATCTAGGCCAGCGGGCCGACCCCAGCTGCGATCGCATTGAGGTCAACCAGCAGCTCCTGCCGGCTCACCACCGCCCGACCCAGCACTACCTGCTGCTGCACAAGCCTTTGGGCATGGTATCTACCTGCGCCGACCCCCAAGGGCGGCCCACGGTGCTCGACGTTCTACCACCCGACCTGCAAAACGCGGGCATTCACCCCGTAGGGCGGCTCGATGCCTACACCACCGGCGCCCTGCTGCTTACCAACGATGGCGACTTCACCTTTCGCCTTACCCACCCCCGCCACGACATTCCCAAAACCTACCGGGTGCGGGTAGAGGGGCAGGTCGCGCCTGCGGCCCTGGAGGCCTGGCGACAGGGCATTGAGCTAGACCATCGGCCCACTCGCCCCGCCCAGGTGCAGGTGATTGCCCAGGCTGCAAACTATACCCACCTCGAAGTCGTACTTCAGGAAGGACGCAACCGCCAAATTCGTCGGGTAGCCCAAGCCCTGGGCTATCGGGTGTTAGACTTACACCGGACTGCGGTGGGCTCCGTTAAATTGGGCAATCTCAGTGTGGGGGCTTGCAGGGCTTTATCATCTGCCGAAATTGAGGCATTATTAGCTGAGTCATCGGTTCAATCAGTCCCCTTAGCTAACTGTCTCCCTCATTACTAAGCCATTCGCTGTCTTAAGCTAAATTTCCCCTGTATGAAGACTAAAGAGTTGGTTGATCCCAATGCCGTCTATCGAGAGCAGCTCTTAGAGCTGGGCACTCTGCTGCGGGCGGCTCGCCAGCAGCAGGGTCAAACCCTCGAGGCCTTGGCCGAAAAAACCCTGATTCGGCCCACCCTGATCACGGCGATCGAGCAGGGCGACCTCGATGGGCTGCCCGAACCCGTCTACATTCGCGGCCTGATTCGCCGCTACGGCGACGCCCTCCAGCTTGATGGCGAAACCCTGGCCAGCCAGTTTTTTACCCCACCCCGCATCCAGCGCCGCTCCTGGAAAGAGACTCCAGCGGCCCAGCTGCGCCCCCTTCACCTCTACGGGGCCTACTTTATGCTGCTGGTGGCGGCCGTTAGCGGACTGTCCTACGTCCTGCGACAAACGGCACCCGAGGTGACGGTGCTGCCGCCCCTCAATCCCCTAGACGGGTCAGAAACCGCCTTGGTGAGCCCCAGCCCCAACGATGATCTCGTAGCTCCGGCTCCCCAGGCCGAAGATCCCCAGTCCCCCATTCAGGTCAAAATGACCCTGACGGCCCAGTCTTGGTTACGCATTACCTCCGACGGCAAAACCGAATTCGAGGGTATTTTGCAGCCCGGCGATACTCGCCTGTGGACGGCCGACCAGGCGCTGACCGTGCGGGCTGGCAATGCGGGTGCCGTTATGGTCAGCTACAACGATCGCCAGGCTGAAGCCCTAGGCCAGCCCGGCATGGTGCGCGAAATTACCTATTCTTCTGCCGAGGCGATCAGCCTGGCTTGGTAAGAATCAGCGGCGTGGCTCGCTTCTAGCGGTTGTCGAGAGAGCGTTTGAAAAGGGATTTACTGTAGCTTTTAGTTCTTGGCTGATCCCCCTGCCCCCTGTTTAAGGGGGCAGGGGGATTTTCACGTTTGTCACCAGGAACAGAGCTGATCAAACGCTCGCTTGGAGGGTGGGCCGCTCCGCTGGCCATCAGCTAGCTGGGTTTTGTCAGGGTCGGTTCGTTTTCGTCTACCTGCTGCAGGTCAAGAATAAACGGCATATCGCTCCCCGAACCCATTACCAAGACCCTGGGTACCTGGGCACCGCCCTCTTTCCAGGCCTCGATCGCTTCTTTTTGCAGCACTAGCGCTCCGCCCTTGGCCTTTAGGGTTTCGGCAATTAAGCGTTGGGCCTCGGCTCGGCCCTTGGCGCGGTTGATCTCGGCCTGGGCTTCTTGCTCGGCCTCCTGGGCGATGTAGACGGCGCGGCGGGCTCGCTGCTCGGCGATCTGCTTGTCTTCTACGGCCTTGGCAAAATCGGTGGAGAAGGTCAGATCGACCACGCTGGTATCTAGCACCAGAATGCCGTACTTGGCCAGGCGCGAGGTCAGGGCGTCGTCAAAGTCTTGCTTGAGCTCAGAGCGCTGGGTAATCGCCTCTTCTACGGTGCGGCGGGCAGCGGCAATCTTAAACGACTCCTGGGTTTGGGGAGCCACAATTTTAGACACCAGGTTTTCGAGGGTGCCCTGGGTGCGGCGAATGTTGACAACCTTGGTGGGGTCGAGCCGAAAGTTGATCGCAAAGCGGCCCGAGAGGTCCTGCAAGTCTTTGGTCGAGCTTTGGGCGGGCACCTCAAACTTCTGTACGGTGACGTCGTACACATCGACCGTAGACACCAGGGGCGGCTTGAGGTGAATGCCCTCTAGTAAAGCGCCGTCCTGGGATTTACCGAGAACGCTGATCACCCCGGCCTGGCCGGGGTTAATAATGACAAAACTGCTGGCTACCAGGGCCAAACCCACAATGGCGAGAAAACTCAGCACCACCGGTGGCCAATTGAGAGTCGAAGATTTCAACGGATGTTCCTGTTCACACTGCCTCTCTACGGTATCGGCTCCTGGGCCATGGTGGTGTGGTTTTTCACCAAGGCTTTGGGTTAGGCATTTAATCTCGGGGTAGGACAGGGGGTCAGGGCAGGCTGATTTGACCGGCGGCGATCGCGATTTAAGCTCGGCCTGGTCTCCCAAACCTGGCCCCGGCCTCTACTCGGGCAGACCCGTCACCTGGCCCGTCCCGGCCACCACCTCACCCACCGGGTAGGCATCGACCTGGTGCTGGGCCAGCCAGGTCAAAACGTGATCGGCGTGGTCGGCGGGCACCACCAGGGCAAACCCGAGCCCCATGTTAAAGGTGTGATAGAGGTCAACCTCGGGCACCTCACCCGCTTCCCCTAGCCAGCGAAACACCGGCGGCACCGGCCAGCTGCCCGCCTCGATGTGAATGCTCTGGTCGGGGCCTAGGCAGCGGGGCAGGTTTTCAGGCAGGCCGCCCCCGGTGATATGGGCCATGGCGTGAATGGTCAACCCCTCCCGGCGGGCCTTGAGCACCGGCTCGACGTAGATGCGGGTAGGGGTAAGCAGCACCTCGGCTAGGCTTAAATCGCCCAGGTGGGGTACCACCTCATTCCAGCGGTAGCCGGTGCCGCCGTCGGGGCGTTGGCCCTCGGCGACTACTTTGCGCACCAGGCTAAAGCCGTTGCTGTGAACGCCGCTGCTGGCCAGACCAATAACGCGATCGCCCACCTGCACCTGGCTGCCGTCCAAGATCTGAGACTTTTCGACTACGCCCACGCAAAACCCCGCCAAATCGTACTCGCCAGGGCCGTAGAAACCCGGCATTTCAGCGGTTTCGCCGCCTAACAGGGCACACCCCGCCTGGCGACACCCGGCCACAATGCCCTCCACGACCTCGGCTAAGGCCGCGGGCTCTAGCTGGCCGGTGGCCAGGTAGTCGAGAAAAAAGAGCGGTTCAGCTCCGCTGGTGAGAATGTCGTTGACGCACATCGCGACTAGGTCAATGCCAACGGTATTGTGGCGCTGGGTAACCTGGGCAATTTTGAGCTTGGTGCCCACCCCGTCGGTGCCCGACACCAGCACCGGCTCGCGGTAGCCGGTGGGCAGCTCACAGAGGCCGCTAAACCCCCCAAAACCTCCCAACACCTCCGGACGGCGGGTGCTGTCTACCAGGCCGCGAATGCGCTGCACAAAGCTCCGCCCTGCCTCTACGTCTACGCCAGCGTCCCGATAGTCCATGGGGTTTAAAAGTCCTTATGTGTGAGCCAGTCTCTATCTTCCAGTCTCTTACCTTAAAAATGGGGGTGAGCTTCGTCAATGGGCGGGGTTGCTAACGACTGCGATCGCCCCAGCAAAGAGGGTTGAATTCATGAATTTCGGATCCAGTCAGTGATCTTTTCTGGGAGTTTTTCCGGGAATTTCAGCGGCGATCGCAGCCCTGCTGGCGGGGCGCTATCAAACGCTTTTGTAGCAGAAAATACATTTTATGCCCCAGAACCTTCATCCTTTGCTGACAAAACTCCCCCAAAAGGGGAGGCGACTGATTGTTTTTCCATAACTTACCGCCCTCATTCATAAATAATTCGAAATGTAACTAGGGCTACTCCAGTCACGACAAGTCTAATCATCGCGGTGGTTTAGGTCTCCTGGGCAGGGAGGGCTGCTTTTTTATTTTGCCGCTGAGGATTAGACCCCCGGGTATCTGCCCGGATTCGCAAGCCTGGCGTAACGTGCTAAGTTACATTTCGTCAAAAAAACCGAAGGCCAATTTGTAACGAGTGCGGGATCTAAGGCGATTCCTGTGTCGCCTGTTTTGAGCCCTTTTCCCAAAGGCCAAAATTCATCCCTTGCTCTTTCTGTTGAATTCTTTTGGTGTAAATGAAACATTCCGTATTGGGCGGACTGACGGTTGCCGTCGCTATGTCCGTCTTTGGAGCACCTCTGCCCAGCCATGCCCAAGACAGCGGCAACAGCCGTCTTTCTTTGGACCTAGAGGCAGAACATCACGCTGAAACGCTATCTCGCAATGCTTCCCCCGATGCAGGTCAACCTGCCGACTCCGACCCTTCAACCTTTGAGCCTGCCGAGCCTGCTGAACCTGGATCAGCCCTACTCATTCCATCGCCTGCCGGGACTAGCGATATTAGCGATACGTTAGAAACGGCAACAGTATTTCCCCATGCCTTCGACGCCAAACAGGCTGCTACTGTCTATATTCGGTCGATCCCAGTGATCACCCTGGTTGGGGGCGAGCTAGAAAGCCTAAATGCCAGCCAGGGAGCCGTTGCGGTAGCCCCCAGCTACCAGGAGACCCTGGCCAGGGCAAACGATGTTTTGTCTCGCCTGCAAACCCTGGCCGCCAGTGGTGATGCCACCGCCATTGAAGCCCGCTGGGAGAGCAAAGACAAAGCGTTTGTGGTGGCTTGGGGCGACGAAACCCTGGTTACCCTCGATGGTACGACCATCCTGCCCGACACCACCCAGAATCCCGGTGACGATGCGCTCCAGATGGCAAATCGGCTGCGTCGCTTGATTGGCAACGCGCCTCCTTTGGCCCGGGTGGAAGGGTTGCCTCAGCCCGCTGCTCCGGCCCATGGGGGAGTAGCCGTTTCCAGCCTGAGCGGCATGGCCTCCTGGTATGGCCCCGGCTTCCATGGTCGCCGCAGCGCCAGCGGCGAAATGTTCGACCAAAATGCGTTGACGGCGGCCCATCGCACGCTGCCCTTTGGCACCCAAGTGCGGGTGACTAATCTCGGCACCGGTCAGTCGGTGGTGGTTCGCATCAACGATCGCGGCCCCTTTAGCCACGGTCGAGTGATCGATCTGTCGGCGGCGGCGGCGGGCCAAATTGGCCTTAGGGCCAGCGGGGTCGGCCGGGTGCAGGTCGATGTGCTCTCGGCCCAGTAGCCCTTTCTGCCCGTGTCGGCACGGTCTCTGCTGCGATCTAAAGCAACCCTCTCCGTACCCTCGGGTGGAGAGGGTTTTTGGCGGAGTGCCCCGCCTGTAAAGCTACAGGTGAAGCCGCAGTAAGGTCGCCGGTGGGGTTGCGATAAAGTCATGGAGAAGCGGAGCGCGGGGCGATGTGCTCCTGACTTTAAATCTGGTACGGTAATACCTTTGGCAAGGGGTGCCAGAAGTTTAGCTGTCACACACACGCATGCGGCAAAGGGTAGGACACTGTGCGGGTACTCAAGGCGGTTGAAGGCTTAACGCGCTACTTAGCCCAAGCGCGTCAGGGCCAGGGCGGAGTGGATGCCGACGGCAGTGGGGCAACCCAGTCCCACTGCCCCGAAGTGGGACTGGTGCCGACCATGGGCAACTTGCACCGGGGCCACCTGAGCCTTATAGAACGGGCCAGGCAAGAAAATACCCTGGTCGTCGTCAGTATTTTTGTCAATCCGCTTCAGTTTGGCCCCCAGGAAGACCTGGCCCGCTACCCCCACACCCCCCAACAAGACCTGCGCCTGTGCGAGCAGGCCGGGGTGGATGCCGTGTTTATGCCGACCGCCGCCGCCTTCTACGGCACCGCCGGCCCCCAGGCGAGCGACCTAACCCGCGTGATACCCCCCCAGGCGATGACGGCGGTGCTTTGTGGCCCCCATCGCCCCGGCCACTTTGAGGGGGTGGCGACGGTGGTGACCAAGCTGCTGAGCCTGGTGGCCCCCGATCGCGCTTATTTCGGCTACAAAGATGCCCAACAGCTCGCCATTCTCAAGCGGCTCGCGAGGGATTTAAACCTGCCGGGCCAGATTGTGGGCTGCCCTACGGTGCGTGAGGCCAGCGGTCTGGCGCTCAGTTCGCGCAATACCTATCTAAGTGAGGCCGAACGCCCGCAGGCGGCTGCCCTCTACCGGGGGCTGGTGGCCGCCCACAGCCGCTTTAAGGCGGGGGAACGCCACAGCCCTGCTTTGGTCGCGGCTGTGCACCAGGAGCTGGCCCAGGCCCCTGACCTGCGCCCGCAGTACGTAGAGCTGGTCCATCCCGAAACCCTGCACCCGCTAGAGCAGATAGAGACCTTAGGCATGGTGGCGGTGGCGGCCCACCTGGGCACCACCCGGCTGATTGACAATCTGCTGCTGCGCGATCGCCAGCCCATTGTGGCCATCGACGGCCCGGCGGGGGCTGGCAAGTCGACGGTGGCCCGCCAGGTGGCCCAGCGGCTTAACCTGCTCTACCTTGACAGCGGGGCCATGTACCGGGCCGTGACCTGGCTGGCCCTGGAGCGGGGGGCAGACCTGCACGACGAAGTGGCGATCGCAGAACTGGTAAGCGACTGCGACATTCACCTCAGCGCCTCGGGCGACGACCCCGCCTTTGCCGCCTTCCCCAGCCGAATCTGGCTCAATGGCCGAGAGGTCACCCAGCTGATTCGCAGCGCGGCGGTGACCGAGCAGGTGTCGCTGGTGTCGGCCCAGCCCACTGTGCGCCACACCCTGCTGCGTCAACAGCAGCAGTACGGCATCACCGGTGGCGTGGTGATGGAAGGCCGCGATATCGGTACCCAGGTGTTTCCCCAGGCGGAACTAAAAATATTTCTTACCGCTTCGGTGGCAGAACGGGCCCGCCGCCGCCAGCTCGACCTGGCCGCCCAGCAGCAGCCAGCGATCGCCCTAGACGCCCTGGAGCAGGCCATCGACGAGCGCGATCGCAAAGATAGCAGCCGCTCGGTGTCTCCCCTCCGCAAGGCCGACGACGCCATTGAGCTGATCACCGACGGTTTGACCATTTCAGCGGTGGTCGAGAAGATTGTGCGGCTGTTTGATGAGACAGTAATGAGCAAGTGATTCGCAACTGACGGTGTCAAATGGTGGCGAGGGCTAATCCCTAACGTTTTTCGTTTTCCTATGCCTATTACTGGAACCACTCAACTCCTGGGGGTGATCGGCGACCCGATCGCCCATTCCCTGTCGCCAGTAATCCACAACGCGGCCCTAGCTGAGCTGGGGGCAGACTACGTGTACGTGGCGTTTCCGGTGGCGGCCGGGGGGCTGGAGACGGCAATCGCGGGGTTTGCCGCGACGGGGGTGCAGGGGTTTAGCATTACCATTCCCCACAAGCAGGCGATCGTGCCGCTGCTGGCCGAGGTCACCGCCGAGGCCCAGGCGGTGGGAGCCGTCAACACGGTGTGGCGCACCGAGGGCGGCTGGGCGGGCACCAATACCGACGTGACGGGGTTTGTCGCTCCGCTAAAAGAGCAAGACTGGTCTGGCAAGACGGCGCTGGTGCTGGGCAACGGCGGGGCTGCCCGCGCCGTGGTAGCGGGCTGCGGGCAGCTGGGCTTTGCCGTGGTGCAGGTTGTGGGTCGGAGTGTGCAAAAACTGGCTGACTTTAAGAAAAGCTGGGTAGATGTGCCCCTGCCATCGGCCCTCACCGTCCACGGCTGGCCCGATCTGCCCACCCTGCTGCCCACCGCTGACTTAATCGTCAACACCACTCCAGTGGGCATGCACACCACCGCCGACCAAACGCCGCTGGCGATCGAGCTTCTGGAGCGGGCCCCTGCTCACGCGGTGGTCTACGACCTGATCTACACTCCTCGGCCGACGCTGCTGCTGTCTTTGGCGGCACAGCGCGGCCTAAACACCATCGACGGCCTGGAGATGCTGGTGCAGCAGGGGGCCGCCGCCCTGGAAATTTGGCTACAGCGGCCGGTGCCAGTGGCGACGATGCGTCAGGCCCTGGTGGATTGGCTGGTGACGAAGCCCGCCTAGCCCAGACCATTGCCACTAGAACATAGCCGCTAGGGCAAAAAGGCTTGGAGGCGGGGAGACCTTGGGACGGGAGGCAAACCCGGCTGCGCCGGGGCTGCTGGCTGCTCAAAACCGTCGTGGGCAAGCAGGTGTTGGATCACCCCGGCGACGATGGATTGCAGGGTGGCCTCGCTGGCGCTGTGGTCGAGGGTGGCGGTGATGATGTAGCGATCGCCGCCAACGCTGACGGCGGTGGTGGTGCCCAGCACCTTAGAATTTCTGCCGGTTTTTTCGCCCAGCCACACGCTGGGGGGCTGCACGGCGGCGTGGCCCAGGGCGCGATCGCGCTGGTCGGCCAGCGCCGCCTGAATCAAATCGGCGTGGGGAATTTCTCGGTTATAAATGGCCACCATCATGTCGGTCAGTTCGTCGGTGGTGATGGTGTTGGGGGCGTTACCGGCGTTGGCCGGGTAGGTGGTCTCCCCCACCAGCTTGGTGCGAATGCGGGTGGCCCGGTAGCCCTGGCTGTGCAGCATTTGGTTGACCCCCTCCCAGCCCAGGTAGTCGATCAGCTGGTTGGTAGCAATGTTGCCGCTGGCGCTGACCATATCGGCCATGATTCGTTCGAGGGGGTACTCGGTTCTGACCCAGATCGAGCCGGCATCTTCGGTCCAGTTGTTGGGGCTGACCCACAGCGGGGTGCTGGGGGCGACGCCCGCTTCGTGCAGGTTGGCCATCAGCGCGATCGCCACCGGCACCTTGATTAAGCTGGCGGGGCTGGCCGGGGGCTGGTTGCCCTGCCAGCGGCGGCACTCGCGCTGGAGATTGCAGACGGTCAGTCGCACCCGCCGGGCCATGCCGGTGGCATCGACAATGGGCACCAAAAAGTCTGAGCGGGCGGTGTCGTAGTAGTAGGCCGCGATCGCCCGCTGCTGTTCGTACTGCCGGCGTCGGGCGGCGGCTTGGGGGGCCCTCCAGGTGTCGCCGGCAACTTGTTCTAGGGCCGAAGCGGCCTGGTCCCAAAGGGTATAGGCCGCCACCAGCGATGCTTTTGGCAGGGTTGCCGGATGGCCCAGGGCGATCGCGGCCGCCGCCGACTGCTCGGCCCGGTGCCACAATTGCCGGGCGGTCTCCTCCTGCTGGAGGCGGCGATCGACGGCCCACAGCTGGTCTAGGGTGGCGGCTGGGGCTATGCCCACCCCAGAGCGAGTCGCCACCCTCACCGTGGGGTGTTCGCTGAGTTCGCGGCCCAGGCGATCGCGCAGGTGGTAAAGATCTACCAGCGTTTGCCCCTGG
>DASQNN010000353.1:0-3626 GCA_035644955.1 Nodosilinea sp.
AGGAAGCGGGTGTTGATTTCGTAGATAATTTGCAAATGGCGGGGCAGCAGTTTGCCAAACAGGCTGACGGGCCACTTCTCTAGCGCTTCGGGCAGGAGGGTGTGGTTGGTGTAGGCGAGGGATTTTTGGGTGATCTCCCAAGCCGGCGACCAGTCTAGGCCGTACTCGTCGAGCAGCAGGCGCATGAGTTCGGCGGCGGCGATCGCCGGGTGAGTATCGTTGAGCTGAATGGCAAACTTTTCGTGGAACTGCTCCACGGCCATGCCCTGCCCTTTCAAAATGCGAAACATGTCTTGCAGAGAGCAGGAGACAAAGAAAAACTGCTGCTCTAGGCGCAGCTGCTTGCCCTCGATTTTCTCGTCGTTGGGGTAGAGCACCTTTGAAATGTTCTCAGAGGCCACCTTGTCTTCTACCGCGCCGTAGTAGTTGCCCTGGTTAAACACCTCAAAATCAAAGGACTCGGTCGCCTCGGCCTTCCACAGGCGCAGGGTGTTGGCGGTGTTGACCTGGTAGCCCAAAATCGGCGTGTCGTAGGGCACACCGAGCACCACGCGGGCGGGCTCCCACCGCACCCGGTAGCGGTCGTGGTTGTCGGTGTAGGTTTCGGTCTGGCCGCCAAACTTGACCTCAACGCCCCACTCGGGGCGGGCCACCTCCCAGGGGTTGCCGTAGCGCAGCCACTTGTCGGTGCGCTCGACCTGCCAGCCGTCGCGCAGGTCTTGCTCAAAGATGCCAAACTCGTAGCGAATGCCGTAGCCCAGGGAGGGCACTTCTAACGACGCCAGGGAGTCGAGGTAGCAGGCCGCCAGTCGCCCCAGGCCACCGTTGCCCAGGCCGGGTTCTTCTTCCTGGGCCAGCAGGGTGTCAAAGTTGAGGCCCAGTTCTTCCATGGCCTGCTTCACCTGGTCGTAGATGCCCATGTTGATCAGGTTGTTGCCCAGGTGCGGCCCCATCAAAAACTCTGCCGACAGGTAGCAGACGGTGCGGGCGCGGTGCTGGGTATAGCTCTCGGCGGTGCCGTTCCAGCGGTGCAGCATGCGATCGCGCACCAGGTAGGCCAGGGCCATGTAGTAGTCGTGCTGGGTGGCCAGCGACACCGGCTTGCCCTGCACGTAAAAGAGATTGTTGAGAAACGCCCGCTTGATACCCTCGATGTCGGTGGCGGTGCGATCTTTGGCCAGGGCGGTAGCCACAGCGACGTCTACCGGAGAGGGAGTATCCATAGGTGAGCGATCCTGAGTCAGGGTAAGGGGGTGATCTTACCTTAATCAGATCAAATTGCGCGATCGCCAATTGTGACCTAGAGCACGATTTAAAATTAGTTTACGGATGGCGAAAAAAAACGTGGGGGAAAACCCACGGGCTAGACATCAGGGGGAAAAACGGGTCATAAGAACGCTGTGTACAGGAGCGCCAGGGGCGGCGTGTCCACGGGGAGCATGGGGACGATGCCGTGCAGCCGAAACATTAAACCTGGTTTCTCGGGAGGTAGCGATTTTGACTTGATTTGGGGGTCTGAATGGGGTACTTTACTGTGCTATGGCTGTGTGAGTGCAGTCTGAGCTTCCCAAAAATTTGGTCAAACGCCACTGGAAGGTGTTGGCGCACCAACCAGCGGCTAACCCCGTCGACAGGTACTAGCTGTCTCGGAGGCTAAGGTGATTTTACCTGGCCGCCCTGAACTGCACATGTCTGGGGCGGCCAAGTTTTTGGGTTTCTTCCCCGTTGTTTCATCGGAAAGGAACCCGATTATGTTGTGTTTGCCATATTTGGTGTCGTCGGCCCAGCGGGGCGAGGCGACTAGTCCGCTGCGGCTGGCGAATCCTGCTGCCCAGCCGGGGCGAGAGCGGTTGCGCCATTTGGTGATTGGCTCACCCGAGGGGGTGCAGGGGGCGATTAACCACCTGCATCTGCTGAACTACGCCGAGCGCCTGGAGTGGAGCCGCCTGTTTACCATCCCCGAATCGGGGATTTTGATTACCCCAGAGCAGGGGGAGGTGTTTAGCTTGCTGCTGCGCGATCGACAGCTGAGTTAGCGGCAAGTTAGATCCCTGGGTTCTTGCAGAACCCAGGGATCTTCATCTATAGGCATTAGTTATCCTAAGGGCAGGCTTTCTTGGAGATAACGCCTATGACCCTGCAAGAGTTAATACAAGAGGCTCAACGATTGAGTTGGCAAGAGCAGTTTCACCTTGCGACTCGTTTGCTGCAATGGGCTGAGGCCAAAATGCCAGCCCAGCTAGAAACTGTGTCTCCAAGACAACGCCAGCCAGACCTGCATCCAGGCGCATTCGTTGTAGCAGATGATTTCGATGATCCTTTACCCGACAGCTTTTGGTTGGGTGAAGGATGAAGCTTCTGCTAGACACTCACACGTTCATCTGGTGGGATAGTCAATCGAGCCAAATTCCTGCTGATACGCTGGCTCTGCTGAAAAGCGAGGAGAATGAACTGCTTGTGAGTTTGGTCAGTGTTTGGGAAATTCAAATTAAAACCCACTTGGGCAAGCTTGAACTTAGAGAGCCTTTACTCGATATTATCCAGCGGCAAGAAAGCCAGAATGGAATTGTGTTGCTGCCCATTACCCTTACTCAAATTGTTGAGCTTGATCAGTTGCCCTGGCACCACAAAGACCCCTTTGATCGTCTTCTCATTGCTCAAAGCCGGGTTGAGTCAGCAATGCTGGTGTCTAAAGATCCAGCTTTTAACCAATACGGCTGTCAAACGCTGTGGTAGTCAGTCACAGTAGTCAATGCATCCAAGCAATCTAACTAAGATTGCGAAGCTATCATCGTCTCCTACTGGTGGGATTAAGCGCGACAAAATCCCTGTGCCACAATGAGAGCAAGGCTAAACCTTGTTGCCCTTCGGCTTGTGAGGGATCGGTAAACCCTATGATCGCAAGACTCAACTTCACTCCGATGGCTCCCCAGGAATACCTGGAATGGGAATCTACCCAAGACGTTAAATACGCCTATGTGAACGGGGAAGTCTTTGCCGTGACGGGGGGGACGATTCCCCACAATCAAATTGCGCTGAATTTGGCGTCTGCGCTTAAAGCTCATCTGCGAGGCAAGGGCTGTCTGGTGTTGATGGCCGATGTCAAGGTGGAGGTTTCTGAAAACGGGCCTTACCACTATCCCGATGTGATGGTGAGCTGTGATGGACGCGATCGCAACGCGATTAAACTCCTCCGCTACCCTAGTTTAATTGTGGAGGTGCTGTCGCCAAGCACTGCCGACTATGACCGGGGCGATAAGTTTACGCACTATCGCCAAATACCCACCCTGCAAGAGTATGTTTTGATCAGTGCTAACAAAGTCAGTGTTGATCGCTATCGCCGCATCTCGTCTCGCCATTGGGATTTGCAAACCTATATAGAGACAGAAACCCTGAGCCTCACCAGTGTGGACTGGCAAGCCCCCCTTGAACTGCTCTATGAGGAGGTGCGGTTTGTGGAGGAGGGGTAAAGATTGTGGTTAAGCCAGGGGTGCGATCAGCGGGCAGCTATTGGTCAGAGACCTAGGATAGGTATTAAGGCAGTAAGTAACTTTGGAGCGGGGTATGCTGAAGGCACTACAACAAACGGTTCGGGTGGGTGCTGGCGGCAAAATTGAGCTGGTTGC
>DASQNN010000354.1:0-6681 GCA_035644955.1 Nodosilinea sp.
GGCGATCGCATTGGCCCAGCATTATTTGCCCACCCCGCTAACTACTCGCGGTGTAGTACAAAAAAGAACGGCTGCTTTGTTCCCTTGAGATCCATCAGGCCCAGCATTGTATTGCCATCCACTTTACGAAAAACATCGTTGATGGGTAAGGCATCGTAAATCATGGTTGCAGTCTCTCTGCCCCGGTAGTTGGTCAGGCGCAGCCGCGCACAGGAGCGCTGGGTTGACAGTAAGAAAAGGCTCATTTGAAAAATGCGGCCTATGGCCTCTGACGTGGGTACTGATACGCGATCGAGCCAGCCGACGACTGGCAAGGCCCAGATCGGGTCAACGCTGACCCTGCTGCCGTCCATCGACTTAAACACGAGCGGATGAACGTGCTCAGCGCTTTCGAAGCGCTTGCCGTGCCAGTGATAAGCCTCTAGAGCGCCATCTAGGGGATGACCGGTGGGAAAGCTGGCCCCCCCCCAGGAACCAATTAGGTCGTTGACATCGGCGGTATCGAGGCTGTCAAAAATATCGAGGGCTTCCGCTGTGCTGACGTTGCCAATATGAACAGCTTCTAAAAAGGTTTTCACGCCAGTCATCTCCAACGGTGCAAAATGTAGGGTCAACTAAGGGTGCAGCGGGACCACACCAGCAGCGTCTCTCGCTAGGGCTAAATATCGCCCCAAATCGCTGGTCAGTTGGGCAAATTCTTTCCCAACAGGACCGGTCTAAAGGGCTGTCTTTAGCAGCAAAAGCTCCTTGCTCGTTCACCTTACCAACCCGTCCGATCGCCGCCATCGACCGGACGGGTTAGCTGACGCCCCTAACAGCCCCTGGGTGGTACTCGACTGCCCGCATTGATGCGATTGAGGCCGTTGAGGTTGAGCAGGGCGCTGCCATAGCGCACTACCCCAGGGCTGACCTGGCGGCCTCGACGCACTTGTAAATAGCCGCTGGGGCCAAAGTTTTGAAACGTTTCTCCGGCGCTGACCGCGCGGGCACCCCGTAGGGTTTGCACCGCCATGCCCGAAACCGTGTTGCCACTGATCTGCCCCTGCACGCAAATCGCTTCCCCATCTACGTAACCAAAAATCCCTGTGATGGCATTGCCCCGCTTAGTGAAGGTAAAGGTGACACCGCCGTTGGCCAGGAGCGCATCGTTGGAGACAACGCTGCCGCTGGGGGTGCCGCTCCAGTAGCGGTAGTTGCCGTCTGGCAAATTTTGCACTCGGCTTGAGGCCGGCTGTGGGGCAGTGGTAGGCGCTGGGATGACCTGGGCCTGGGTAATGAGCATCACGGTTTCTGAGTCAGCACAGTCGGGGTTACCCTGACAGGAAACGGCCTGAATATTGCCCGATTCGTAGGTGAGCTGCACCCGCTGGCCGACAAGATTTTGCTCACAGATTTCAAAGTTAGCAAACTCTGTAAACCGTTCTCCTTGGTCGTTTACCACTTCGACATAGCAGGCGCGATCGCCCGCACTTAGGCTTCGAATAGTTCCTGTGGTGGGCTGTTGGGCTGCGCTAGGCTGTATTAGCAGCAGGGGCAAACCCAGGGCGCTCAGTGCGATCGAGGGAAGAAATCTGGTTTTTTGATTAAGCATTTTTTGGTTGATGCAATGGGTGCTGCAATTAAAACGTTTGATGGAAATTAGCTAGATTATCAGGCAAGGCGGCTTGTTCTAACAGTGCTTGTAACGCTTCTGCAACACGGTTGGCAAAAATTGGCGCTGCCGAATCTAGCTATGAATTGCCCACCCTGTGGGAAGAGCAAGCTCTACATCCCCAGCCCCTCTCCCACAGCTGACTTGGTATATCGAGAGGCTTTTGGGCGAGTTGCTCAGGTTGCTCCTCTATAGGACAGGACTGCCCCTGACACCCGCCTGTCAACTCTCCCAAAGGCCCCCGGTTCTGTCGCCCCAAGGGGCTTTAGGGTTCGGCGCTGAAGCATGTCTCTCGGCAGACCGAGGCATGCTTCTCAAGGTAGGGATTTTTTAAAGCCAATACCCATTGCATTACCGTGGATTTGGGTGCAACAACGCAGTATTTCCAGCTAATAAGGGTTGGCTACACAGTGTTGGCTACACAGTGGCTCTGCCTTGGCCTACAGCTAAGGTTCACGCATCCCATTAAATTAGACCTCTCAAGGACATAGCCATGATGGAGTCTTTTAATCAGGATGAGCTGGGAATTGACTCAGCGGCATCGTCTCTCGACATTGTGGAAATAGACGGCCGTACCTTTGCCCCAGCGCAGCAGGTGCCGATTCCGGAATGGCCCAGCCCCAAGATTCGGCGTCAGCAGCCAACCCTAACCCTCAAAGACAACGACCTGTTTTTGATTACCGACACCCTGGGCAACATCTCTGGCTGCAAGGATGATCAGGTGCTGTCTAGTCTGGGCCTATTTTGTCGAGACACCCGGTTTCTCAGTCGTCTAGAGCTGCAGTTTGAGGGGCAGCCGCCGATTTTGCTGAGCAGCACCTCCCAGCAGGGATTCGCCCTGTCAGCCCTGTGCGCCAATCCTGACATCGCAGGCGAAAACGGACGCCGTGCCATTCGGGCCGAAACCATTGGTATTCAACGCGATCTGGTGCTGCAAGGGGGGCTGTTTGAGGAACTGGCCCTGACCAACTACAGCACTGAGCCGGTGGAGTTTGAGCTGAGCCTGAGCTTTGACGCCGATTTTGTCGATCTGTTCGAAATTCGGGGTCGGGTGCGCCCGCAAACGGGCACGCTGCTGCGCTCGATTCGGCTGACCGAGGCCGCCACCGAGCCTACCCCCATTGCCAACGAAGGCCTGATGACCGGTGACGGCAGCGAACTCACCCTGGCTTACCAGGGGGTAGACCAGCTGCTGATGGAGTCGAGAATTCAGTTTTACCAGCGGCCCCCCGATCGCTTTAAGGGCTATACGGCCATTTGGCGGGTAGCACTGCCGCCCCAGGCCACCGAAGTATTGGGCTACCGCCTACAGCCGTTTTTAGACCATCACCCGACCTCTTCAGTGGGCATACCGGCAACGCTGAGCCAGGCCGTGGCGGCAGAAACCATGGAAGAGCAGCAGTGGCGTGAGAGGGTGACCTCAATTCGCACCGACAATCGAGCGCTCAATCAAATTATTGAGCGAGCCGAGCAAGACATTTACCTGCTGGGGCAAACCGTTGGAGAAGGCAAAATTCTGTCGGCGGGGGTGCCCTGGTTTTCTACGCTGTTTGGGCGCGATTCGCTGATTGCGGCCAGGCAAACCCTGATATTTAACCCCATCCTGGCCCGTGAGACCCTGGCGGTGCTGGCCGCATACCAGGGCCGAAAAGAGGATGACTGGCGCGAAGAAGAGCCAGGCAAAATTTTGCACGAGCTGCGGTTTGGGGAAATGTCGCGCAGTGGCGAGGTGCCCCACACCCCCTACTATGGCACGGTAGACGCTACACCCCTGTGGCTGATGCTCTACGCCGACTACTACGCCTGGAAGGGCGATCGCGCCCTGCTCGAAGAGCTGTGGCCCAACGCCCTGGCCGCCATGGATTGGATTGACCGCAACCTCAAAAAAACGGGCTACGTCACCTACCTGTGCAAGTCGCCAGGGGGGCTGAGCAACCAGGGCTGGAAAGACTCGAACGACTGCATTGTAGATGGGGCTGGGAACCTGGCGGAGGGCGCGATCGCCCTTTCTGAAGTGCAGGGCTACGTCTACGCCGCCAAAACGCGCCTGGCGCCCCTGGCCGAGCTGATGCAGCGCCCCGACCTGGGCGATCGCTGGCGGGCCGAAGCGCAAGACCTTAAAGAACGCTTTGAGCGCGACTTTTGGCTGCCCGACCAGGGCTATGTGGCCCTGGCCCTCGACGGGCAGGGCAAGCCGGTCAACAGCATTACCTCCAACCCAGGCCACTGCCTGGGGCTGGGCATTCTCTCCCTCGACAAAGCCCGCAGCGTGGCCGAGCGGCTGCAGGCCCCCGATATGTTTAGCGGCTGGGGCATTCGCACCTTGAGCAGCAGCTCGCCCGCCTACAACCCCATGGGCTACCACGTGGGTTCGGTGTGGCCCCACGACAACGGCATTATTGCCGCCGGTCTCAGGTCGTTAGGCTATGTCGAGCAGGCCCTCGAAATTGCCCAGGGCATCTTCGATATGACCACCGTGCAGCCCTACCACTGCCCGCCAGAGCTATTCTGCGGGTTTGAGCGCACCCCCACCAACCGGCCAGTGCGCTATCCGGTGGCCTGTGCACCCCAGGCCTGGGCAACGGGTACGGTGTTTCAACTGCTGCAGATTATGGTGAACCTGGTGCCCGACGTGGCCAACAACTGTCTCTACATCGTGCAGCCCACCCTGCCCGCCTCGGTGAGTTATATGTCAATTAAAAACTTCAAGGTCGGTCAGACGCTGCTGGATCTGGAGTTTGAGCGCTCCTACGAGGCCACCGCCTGCCGGGTGGTAAAAAAGCGGGGCAACCTGCGGGTGGTGATTGAGGCCTAAGGCCCAGGGTTTAGGGCTAACGGCAGCCGTTAGCCCTAAGCGCACCACGCAACCTTCTTGCCAGTGAGCTCTATCGAAGCGATGCCCCTAGGTGGATAGCGAAAAATTCAGCCCTCAAAAAATTTACGTGCACCTGGGGGAGTCCTGCTGCACTATAAGAGCATGGTAAGGAATAAACCGATTTGAGAGAACGCTCCTTTGAGTTTTACAGCATCGCCTTCTGGGGAATTATTCTGTGCCGCTATTTTCTGGTGGCGGGGATAACCTACTGGGTGTTCTATTCGCCGGCCAGTCAGTCGTTTATCAACCGACGGCTGCGCCACCGGTCACCCTCCTGGCCTGCAATTCGTCACGATATCAAACTTTCTGCGATCGCGGCGGTGGTCTTCGCCCTGGCCGCTGCGTTTATTCTCTCCGCCTACCTGAAGGGAGCAACGCGCCTGTACACTGACCCCCAGCACTACGGGCTGTGGTACCTGGGGGTGAGCTACGGTGCTGTGCTCATTCTGCAAGACACCTACTTTTATTTCACCCACCGGCTGTTTCATCACCCCAAGCTTTTTTCCTGGCTGCACCAGGGGCACCACCAGTCGCGCTACCCCACCCCCTGGACGTCTTTTGCCTTCGACCCCCTAGAGGCCGTTGCTCAAGCGCTCTTTTTAGTCGGTCTTGTCTTTGCTTTGCCGCTGCACTTTATCACCGTCCTTGCCGTGCTCATCACCATGACCATGTGGGCGGTGCTAAACCACCTGGGGCCCGATCGCTTACCCACCCTATTTCCCCACCACTGGCTAGGGCGGTGGGTGATTGGTCCGGCCCACCACTCTGTTCACCACCTCAAGTACGCCGTGCACTACGGGCTGTATTTTACCTTCTGGGATCGGCTGCTGGGCACCCAAGACCCCAAGTACAGGCAGATGCTGAGCGACTACCTGCCAGACGCCACCGACAACGCCAGCTGAACCCTACAGCTCGCTTTCCCATGGCGTCAGGAGTCAGAACCGAGCAATTTTTGACCCATGGCCCTAACCAGGACTATGGGTTTTAGTTTGCTTAAAGGCGTTTGCCGCACTCTTATGAAGCGAAAAAACCGCCATACTCTTAGGCAGGCTGGGGTTTGCGGATGCGATCGCCGCGATCGCTGGCCCCGATCGTTGTTTTAGGGTTATTACCGGGAGAGCCAATGCGACTAGATGCCGGGTGCGAGCTGTTGTTTGAGACGACCGAGCCTTCTCCGCTCATTTTGATGCTGCGGCCGCGCGGGGGGCCGGCTCAGCAGATTATTCAGCAAAACTACCGCCTTGAGCCTGAGATCCCCATCGTTGACTATGTCGATAGCTACGGCAACCTGTGCCAGCGGCTGCTCGCTCCCGAGGGGCAGCTGCGGATCAGCAGCACGGCAACGGTAGAGGTCTCCGACGGTATTGATGTTCAGTTTGGGGCAGAGTTTGTGCCGGTGCAAGACCTGCCCGACTACGCGCTACAGTTTTTGTTGCCCAGCCGCTATTGCCAGTCCGATGTCCTGGCTGCGTTAGCCACCGAAATTGTTGGCGATATTGAGCCCGCCTACGATCAAGTCGAGGCGATTCGCCACTGGATTCATACCCACATTGAGTACCGCTACAACACCAGTGACGCCTCTACTTCGGCGATCGAGACCGAAAAATCGCGGGTGGGGGTGTGCCGCGATTTTGTGCATTTGGGCATTGCCCTGTGCCGCAGTCTAACCATTCCAGCCCGCATGGTGGTGGGCTATCTCTACCAGCTAGAGCCGATGGATCTGCACGCCTGGTTTGAAGCCTTTGTGGGCGATCGCTGGTATACCTTTGATGCCACGCAGTCGACTCCTCGCGGCAATCGCATTGTTATCGCCTACGGTCGAGATGCTGCCGATGTGGCTCTCGCGACCCAGTTTGGCCCTCTAAACCTAACTGAAATGGAAGTATGGGTAAACTCCTCTACCGACGATACCAAATCCGAATCACATAACCCCGATTCCCAAAAGGCCAAACCGTAGGGCGTAGGCGTAGCCGAGCCGGAGGCCCTATGGCATTCGCCCTGTTGAATCGGGGGTAACCAGGAAGGATTTGGGATTATTGGTCGACGAGCGGGTCAAACAGGGCGTACCGCGATCGCCCGGTGGCCTTGGCCCGGTACATAGCGATATCGGCGTGGTGGAGCATCGCTTTGACGCTGTCGTACTCCCCGGTGCTAT
>DASQNN010000355.1:0-1660 GCA_035644955.1 Nodosilinea sp.
ACGATCGCATTTTATCGGTTTGTTCCCGTTGTCGTTTTGCTTCCCCTAGGGGTATGGTTTCGGCAGCGGCGTTTGATTTTGAATGGAAATCTGACTGATTCCAAATCATGACTACCAATGTTGCTATTAGCTCGCTAGAGCAAAAGCCTAAGCTTTCGACGGTGGGGCGGTTTTTGCAGTATTTTGCGCCTTACCGAGCAGAGCTGCCCGTAGCCCTGCTGCTAGTTGCCGTTGGGGCTACGACCCAGGCGATCGGGCCGCTGCTGATCGGCTGGGCGATCGACAATTTAATCCTGCAGGGCAACCTGCCGGGATTGCTGGGGATGTTGGTGGCACTGACGGTGATTTATCTCGTCGGCGTATGGGCGATCCGGGGGCAGATCTGGCGCATGGGGAGCATTGTGCAAAAGCTGCTGGGGCAGCTGCGGCAGGATATTTTTGACAAGGTGCAGAGTCTCCCCGTCAGCTTCTTCGATCGCAGCGAAGCGGGCGATCTGATGAGTCGCTTGCTCAACGACGTCAACACGGTGAACCAGGCCTTTGGGCTGACCATTCCCCAGGTGCTGGGTCAGACCTTTAGTCTGGTGGGTATCATCATTGCCATGCTCTCAATCAATTTGCAGCTGGGGCTGCTGAGCAACCTGGTGGTGCCGCTGATGGTTTTTACCACGGGGTTTTTCTCCCGCTGGGCTCGAAGCCGTTTTCGCCTCACCCGCCAGACCATTGGCGACCTGTCAGCCAAGCTCGAAGAGGATATCGGCAGCGTGCGCGAGGCCCAGGCGTTTAACCGCACCCAGCTCAATATCGAAGAGTTTGACAGCCTCAATGCAGCGAACCGCAAGGCCAACGTGCAGGCGGTGGCGGTGACGGCGGCGTTTTTGCCCTCCATCGACTTTCTCAACACCCTGGCTACCGCTGGAGTGATGGCCTACGGGGGCTATCTGGCGGTAACGGGGGTGATGACCGTGGGCACGGTAACGGCCTTTGTGCTTTACGTGCAGCAGTTCTTTCGGCCCATTCAAATTCTGAGCCAGTTCTACACCCAGGCCCAGTCAGCCCTGGCGGGGCTCGACCGCATTTTTCTGCTGCTGGATGAGCCCGCCACCCTGCAAGATGCCCTCAACGCCACCGAAATGCCGCCGATTGCAGGGGAGGTGCGCTTTGAGTCGGTGGGGTTTGGCTATACCCCAAACCAGCGGGTGCTGAGGGAGGTGAATCTCTGCGCCCAGCCGGGGCAGATGGTGGCCCTGGTGGGGCCAACCGGAGCCGGCAAGAGCACGATCATCAACCTGATCATGCGGTTCTATGACGTGTCGGAGGGAGCCGTTCGCATTGACGGTATTGACGTGCGCAGTGTGACCCAGGCCAGCCTGCGCCGCCAGATCGGCATTGTGTTGCAAGACAACCTGCTGTTTAGCGGCACCGTGGCCGAAAATATTGCCTTTGGTGCTCCCCAGGCCAGTCAGGCCGACATTGAGGCGGCGGCCCAGGCGGCCAACGTGCACGAATTTATTACCTCACTGCCCCAGGGCTACAGCACCCGCTTAGGGGAGCGGGGTACACCCCTGAGTCAGGGGCAGCGGCAGCTGGTGAGTATTGCCCGCGCGGTGCTAATTGACCCCAGAATTTTGCTGCTCGATGAGGCCACCAGCAGCATTGA
>DASQNN010000356.1:0-2956 GCA_035644955.1 Nodosilinea sp.
AGGGCGGGCAGGTGCTCGGGGTGGAGCATGGCCTGGTACTTAGCAGCCATCGCTGGGGTGAGCAGCTCTAGCATGAGCTGGTTTTCAACCCAAAACTCGACTACATCAAACAGGCCTTCGCGGTTGGCAAACAGCACGCGCCAGCCTTCGCGATCGCCAATCCGCTCAATTTCTTCGAGGCTAATCGGTACCGAAAAGGCGGCATGAAAGGCGGAATATTGGGTCGGCTGCGGGTTGAGCTGAAACCCAGCCTGGTCCTCGTGCTCACCAGGGATAATCTCTGACCCGTTGGGGTAAAACTCGATCGCGGTGCCATAGATATCGGCGGCCAGGGCCATGTAGCTACCGGGGTTGGGTGGAAAGGGAATGACATAGCCTTGAAAGATTTCGGCCATCACGGTGGCTACGTGCAGGGGGTTGTTGACGCTGACAGAAATATGGTGAAGCATTGCAATCTCCTGAGTTATTAGGATCTGAGTTAATAGGGTCTAGGTGGATAGGATTGGGCGAGTTAGCGCAGTTGCAGGCCGTACTGGGCGCAGATTTCCTGCATGGTTTCCATGTCGGTTTCGAGGTCAGAGACGCGATCGCTCACTTCCAGGTAAAAGGCTTCGGCAGAGGCGGGGGCAATCACCAGCAGGGCGCGGGCCACCGGGGAGAGAATCCTAAAGCCGTGTACCGCATTGGCGGGCACATGGGCCACGCTGCCCGCTGTGCAGAACTGCTGCTGGTTGCCAATTTGCACCTCCAGCTCCCCTTCGAGAATGTAGAAGGTCTCTTCCCAGGGGTGGCTGTGCAGGGGGGCACCCGACCCAGCGGTATCGGTGAGTTCGGCCAGGGCGTAGTAGCCGTTAGAGTCTACGGTTGTGACTTTGCGAACAATGGTGTGGGTCAGCATTTGATAAGCTCGACCCTCATCGGCACCTAAGAAAACTGGGCGTTGGCGTTGCAGGGTAATTGTCATGGGGGGTTCTCCTTACAGCAGGTAGTGGAAGCGGTTCTGCAACCTTGAAAGCGGCAAAACCGCTGGGGGCATTTCCTCTCACCATGGAACTCACCGATGGCAACGAGAGGTAGAGCGTTGAGCCAGCAGGGGAAGCAACCTATTCACGGCCAGTTGCTTGCCCCTGCTTGACCCAGCCCGGTGGTGTTTAACCATGTCCCCAATATCGTCAAAAAGGCTTGGGGTCACCAGTGAAGATACGGATAGTTAATCAGTGACTTAGCCTTCGAGTTATGGGTTAAGCGATCGCCCTTGCGTAGCCGTGTATCCAAAGATTGCGCGATCGCCTCCGCCTGCCCTTAACTCGAACTTATCTCAGTTAACTGACGTAAAATAGATTGAATTCTACGCCTTACTGCCAGCGGTGCACTTTGTAACACCATCCCTTGCCCACCCTTGACCCTCTATGACCGCCGCTAAAAAGAGTCGCAGACGGGGAGTCGTACTATCACCAGCGGGCCAGCGCAAATTGGACACCGCTCGACGGCAGCTGGAAAAAAACCTCAACAGCGGCGATCGCTTCACCCTCGAAGACATTAGCGATCGCACCCGTCTTGCCCTTAGCACCGTCACCCGCGTGCTCGACGGCCAACACGGCGTCGACAAACAAACCCTCGACCAATTCTTCGCCGCCTTCGACCTGCTCCTAGAGCGCACCGACTACCAACACCCCCATTCCGGCGATGCCCCCCTCCTAGAATCAGCTCCAGCAATATCCCACCCCCCCATCTCCCTCACCCCTTCATCTCCCTCACCCCCTACCCCCTACCCATCCACCCCTTCACCCCCTACTCCCCTTACCCTCGACTGGGGCGAAGCCATCGACGCCTCCCTGTTCTACGGACGCGCCACCGAGCTTGACACCCTAGAGCATTGGATTCAGCGCGATCGCTGCCGTCTGGTCGCCATCCTCGGCATGGGCGGCATCGGCAAGACGGCGCTGTCGGTGAAGCTGGCCCAGCGGCTGGGGGAGTGGGGGAGTGGGGGAGTGGGGGAGTGGGGGAGTGATGGAGTGGGAGAGAACCCTCAGACTCGTCACCCCGTCACCCCGTCACTCCATTACCCCATCACTCCCCCCCCCTTCTCCACCATCATCTGGCGCACCCTCCGCAACGCCCCGCCCCTGGAGCTGCTGCTGAGCGATCTGATCCAGGTGCTCTCGGGTCAGCAGGAAAGCCCCTCGACGATGGCCGTTGCGCCGCTGCTCTCTCGATTGATGCACTACCTGCGGCAGCAGCGCTGCCTGCTGGTGCTCGACAACGGCGAAACGCTGCTGCAAGAGGGCAAACTGACCGGGGCCTATCGCGAGGGCTACGAAGCCTACGGCGAGCTGCTACGCCAGGTGGGCGAGCTGCCCCACCAGAGCTGTGTGGTGCTGACCAGCCGCGAAAAGCCCTCGGTGCTGGCGGATATGGAGGGGGTGACATTGCCGGTGCGATCGCTGATTCTGCCCGGTCTACCGCCAGCGGATACTGACCAAATCTTTGACGCGATTGGGCTGTCGCGATCGCCCCAGGGTCGCCATCGGTTGATCGATAGCTACAGCGGCAATCCGCTGGCGCTCAAGATCGTCGCCACTGCCATTCGCGAGCTGTTTGGCGGCGATGTCGATGCCTTTGTACAGGAAGAAACCACCGTTTTTAACGGCATTCGCCGCCTGCTCGACCAGCAATACCAGCGCCTCGTGCCCCTGGAGCAGCAGATCATGGGCTGGCTGGCAATCAACCGCGACTGGGTCACCATTACCGATTTGCAGGTCGACATTGTGCCCGCCATCCCCAAGCAGCGCCTGCTCGAAACCCTGGAGTCGCTAGCCCGGCGCAGCCTGATCGAGCAAAAACAGGCCCGCTTCACCCAGCAGCCCGTGGTGATGGAGTATGTGACCGAGCACCTGATTGAGCAGATTAGTGACGAGATTATCACCATGCCCCAGGTGGCCCCCGCCGAGGGGCT
>DASQNN010000357.1:0-5569 GCA_035644955.1 Nodosilinea sp.
GTGCAGCACGCCGCGACCGCCGGTTGGGCGCTGCACCAGCTCCACCGGCTGCCCTTGCCAGACCAGGTTGTGCCAATGCTCTGGCACCTGCCGCCGCTGGCTCACCCCCAACGAAATCGCCGCTGGCCGCCAGGTGTAGAATCGCAGCACGGGGGGATGGCCGTGGTGCTGATACTGGTCGAGCAGCCACGCGTCGATCGCCATCTGCACAGCACCGGAAGCCTCCAGCGGCGGAATTAGCCGCCAGATGGCCTGGCTCACGGGGCTTCCCCGGCGTGGTACGAGCTGCGTACCAGCGGTCCAGAGCGCACGTGCTCAAACCCCAGCTCGCGGGCAATATCGCCCAGGTGGTCAAATTCTGCGGGGGTCCAGTAGCGATCGACCGGGCGGTGATCGAGGGAGGGGCGCATATACTGGCCGATGGTGATGCGATCGCACCCCACCCGGCGCAGATCTGCCATGGCCTCAATCAGTTCTGCCTCGGTTTCCCCATGGCCCACCATCAGCCCCGACTTGGTGGGAATGCTGGGGTCAAAGGCTTTCACCAGCGAGAGCACGCGGAGGGAGCGATCGTACTTGGCCCCCCGTCGCACCGGGTCTTGCAGCCGCCGCACGGTTTCGAGGTTGTGGTTGTAGCAGGCGGGTTTGGCGGCCACCACCGTTTGCACGCGATCGGCCTGCCCCGCTTCCCGGGTTGGGCCACCCCAAAAGTCGGGAGTCAGCAACTCTATTTCAGTATCAGGGTTGCTCGCTCGGATCCTGTCCATCACCCGCACAAACCAGCTCGCTCCGTGGTCGGGCAGGTCATCCCGGGCCACCGAGGTCAGCACCACGTAGCGCAGGCCCAGCAGCCGCACCGACTCTGCTACTTTCTCAGGTTCGTGGGGGTCGAGGGCCATGGGCGCGTGGCCTTTCTCCACCTGGCAAAACGAGCAGGCGCGGGTACACACCGACCCCATCAGCAAAAACGTGGCGGTGCGGTTGGCGTAGCATTCACCCCGGTTGGGGCAGCGGCCCTCTTCGCAAATGGTGTGAATCTGCCGCTCTTTAACAATGCGCTGCACCGTCGAAATCTCGCTGGCGTTGCCGATGGGGCGACGCAGCCAGGCGGGCATGCGCTCAATCTCAGCCCTGAGCTGCTGTCGCGAATTTGATGCAGAAGAAGTCATTGGCCACCGTAGGGTGGGCATTGCCCACCAAATTCTTTGCCGCCAGCAGGATTAAATTACCCCATCAGCTCAGTGCAAACGACCGTTTGCCCCTACCGAATTCTATCGCGGGTAATCTCCACCGCAACCTGGCCCGTGTAGTCGGGGATGGGCGGCGTGAGCTTGGTTACTTTGACCGTGACCCGTTGCAGACGCGGATCTGAGTCGAGCGCCATTGTAGAGATTGCCCCGGCCAGCCGCTCAATCAGCGCAAACTTGGCGTCGCGAATGATCTGCTGGGTGCCGTTGATGACCGTGCGATAGTCGTGGGTATCGGCTAGGCGATCGCTCGCTGTCGCCGCCGTCAAGTCTATATATAGAGTAATATCGGCTTGAAACCACTGGCCCAGCACGTTTTCTTCGGGCAGTGCCCCCGTGTAGCCATAGGCGCGAATGTTGCTGAGGTGAATAGCATCCATAACTGAGGAATTGCTCGCCTGCGGGAGGTGCACACTGGTGTTGACCGACTTCCCCCAAGGCTTGTCGCCCACCGGCCAACTAAAACCCCCCTTGATTAAGGGGGGCGGAGAAAATCTTAATAGGAATTTTTAATACTAACTGTTGAAATACTGCGAATTCTTGGGGGCCAAACGATTGTTTTTGAGGGTAAACAATCGTTTCTACAAAGTAAGCAACCATTCCCGGAGGGCAAACAGCCGTTTGCCCCTACTTGAGCCAGCCTTTGAGGCGGGCGGCGACCTGGGGGCGCCGCAGCTTGCGCATGGCCTTGGTTTGAATCTGGCGCACTCGCTCCCGCGACAGGTTGAAAATGCCACCCACTTCTTCTAGGGTGTGGGTTTCGCCGGTGGCTAGTCCGTAGCGCAGGGTAATAATGTCTTTTTCGCGTTCCGTCAGCACCTCAGCCAGCACGCTGGTAATTTCCTGGCGCATCATGTTCTCGCTGATTTTAGACTCCGGGGTCTGGGTGCTGCTGTCTTCAAGCAGCTCCATCAGTTCGGTGTCTTCGCCTTTGCCGACGCGGTGGTTGAGCGATAGCGATCGCCGTCGCACCTGCTGCAAACTTCTCAGCTGATCGACCGTTACATCGAGCGCATCGGCCAGCTCTTGCTCGCTGGGGTTGCGCTGCAAATCGCGGCGCAGATCGCGGTGGGCTTTTTTGAGCTTGTTAAGCTTTTCCACAATGTGGATGGGCAGACGAATGGTGCGGGCATCGTTGGCGATGGTGCGGGTAATGCCCTGACGAATCCACCAGTAGGCGTAGGTCGAAAACTTGTAGCCCTTGTCGGGATCAAATTTTTCGGTGGCGCGGTTAAGACCCAGCGCACCTTCCTGAATTAGATCGAGAAAAGGCACCCCACGATTTAAATAACGCTTGGCGATCGACACCACTAGCCGTAGATTAGATCGAATCATTCTGCGCTTGGCGGTTCTGCCCTCGTGCAGCTTTTGGGTAAACTCTGCCTCGCTAACCTTTAATCGCTCAATTAGTTCTGGGCGGTTGGGTTTACGACCCAACTCTTTCTGTAGTTTTTCGCTGGCGGTTTCGACCTTAGATAGGAAGCGCACCTGTCGAGCCAGCTCAATTTCTTCGCTTGGTTTTAGCAGGGGATAGCGAGCCATCTCTTTAAAGAAGGCCCCCACGGCATCGTCAGTCAGGGTCTTACTGTAGCCCGACATCCCTATTTCCGACATCGCCTCTGACTGAGAAAACTTAGCCAGCACCTCCCGATCTTCGTCCCAGGCGGCGAGGTCGGGGGCGAGTTGGCTATCCGTAGCGGAGACCTTTTCGGCCATCCGATTTAGATCGGTCTCGAACCCATCTATGGATTCGTCGGGCCAAGCAATAGAACTGTCTCTGTCAGAGTTATATGTAGTAGTCATGGGGTAAATAGAACTGTATACCTACAGGTCGAAGCATGCCGATTTGAGGCATGTATATTCGAGGCGCCCTGCCGATGGCAACCCCTTACAAAACGCTTGATCCCAGAAATTGGATCTCGGACTTATTTTGTGAGTCCACAATACGGATAAATTCGTGAATTCCCAGGCAATGTAACATTTCTTTGGCAACTTGCGTAGTGTAACAGCGAAACCAAAAAATGGACCGAAAATATAAGGGAATTCTTGAGGGATTTTTTGCTATCCTCAGATACTTTGCCTAGGCATTGATCGCCCTCTAGGGATAATGACTTAGTTCTTGGCTGAGACAGGTTGCTGTTTCCCCGGGGAATATAGATCGCGATATTTTTTGTTAGGCTCTGGGGGAAGGTTTTCCACAGGGCGGAAAAGTTTTCCACAGGAAATGCGCTGTGGAGGACCTGGGTGTTTTGAGGGCAACCATCAACCTCGTACACTGGCATAGGTAATGTAGGTGGTGTAGCAAGCGTGGGCCTCGGCGAGAGCAATACCCAGCCCCAATGGGTCAACGTTTTGGTGGACTATGGCGGTCAGCCCGCCGAATATACCTATGCTGTACCCGCCCACCTGGCGGTACAGGTGGGCGATATTTTAACGGTGCCCTTTCGCCACCAGAGTCTGGGGGCGATCGCACTGTCTCTGGCGGCTACTCCCCCGGCCAACCTGGTGGCCGACCAAATTCGCCCGGTAGAAGGCGTTGTGGAACAGCGGTTTTTTGCCCCGCCCTATTGGGCGCTGCTGCAGCGCGTTGCCGACCACTACCAGGTGCCGCTGATCCAGGTGCTCAAGACGGCGCTGCCGCCGGGCATACTGGCCAAGTCGCAGCGCCGGCTGCGGCTGCAGCGCGATCGCATTGCCCAAGCGCCCCCGCTGCCGCCCGAGGTTGATACTCTGCTGGCCGACCTCCAGCGCTCCGCCACGGGAGACTATACCTGGCCCTACCTACAGCGGCGCGGCCACAGCTATCGGGCTATGCAGCAGCTAATTCAGCTGGGCTGGGCCGAGTCGTACCTGGCTCCGCCCCAGCCCCCTCGGGCCAAGCAGCGCCAGGCGGTAACTCTGGTGTGTGGCAACACTATACCTACCGACCTCACCCCTCGCCAACAAGATATCGTCGCTACCCTGCGCCGCCAGGGGGGCGATCTGTGGCTTAGCGATGCCCTCCAGCTGTGCCAGACCACCAGCCCTACCCTCAAGCGTTTGGCCCAGGCGGGCTGCCTGGTGATCGAGCCGCGCGAACAACTGCGGGCCGAGGTAGGGCCCACCCTGACCGCCGACCAGCCCAAGGCGCTCACCGCCGACCAGGCCGCAGCGCTCGACTATATAAATAAGAGTCACCAGGGCAGTCAGTTTTTGCTGCACGGGGTAACCGGGTCGGGCAAAACCGAGATCTACTTGCAAGCGATCGCGCCCCGCCTCGCCGCCGGGCAGTCGGCCCTGGTGCTGGTGCCCGAAATTGGCCTCACCCCCCAGCTTACCGATCGCTTTCGTCGCCGCTTTGGCGACCAGGTATGGGTCTACCACAGCGGCCTGGCCGATGGCGAACGCTACGACACCTGGCGACAGAGCCTGCGCCCCCCCAAGCCGTTGGTGATTGTGGGCACCCGCTCCGCCATCTTTATGCCCCTGCCCACCCTAGGGATAATTATTCTCGACGAAGAGCACGACAGCAGCTACAAGCAAGACGTGCCCCCCTGCTACCACGCCCGCACCGTCGCCCGCTGGCGCGCCGAGCTAGAAAACTGCCCCCTAGTGCTTGGCTCTGCCACCCCCTCCCTCGACACCTGGGTGCAGTGCCGAGGCCTTGAAGACTTATCCCCAACCACCGCAACTGCCAACGACAGCGTAGGGTGGGCACTGCCCACCCCCGGCCCCCACCGTGCCGATCCCCCCCCTTCCCAAACTCCCTCAGCCCCTCCAAACTCCCCCACCTCAAAGCATTTAACCCATCCACCCATCCATCCATCCACCCTCCTCCCCTCCCACTCCCCCACCCTCCCTTGGACCTATCTCTCCCTACCCCAGCGGGTGCAGGCCCAGCCGCTGCCAGCGGTGAAAGTCATCGATATGCGTGACGAATTACAGGACGGCAACCGCAGCATTCTCAGCCGCCCCCTGCAAACGGCCCTGGCCACCATGAAAGAGGAGGGCAACCAGGGGTTGTTGTTCATTCATCGGCGGGGGCACAGCAGTTTTGTCTCGTGCCGCAGCTGTGGCCATGTCATGATGTGCCCCCACTGCGACGTGTCGCTGTCGTACCACCAGCCCGAGGCGAATAGCGCCATGACCCTGCGCTGCCACTACTGCAACTATAGCCAGGGCCACCCCAAGCACTGCCCGGCCTGCAATTCGCCCTACCTCAAGCACTTTGGCAGCGGTACCCAGCGGGTGGTCAACGCTCTGGCCGAAACCTTTCCAGAGCTGAGCTGCATTCGCTTTGACAGCGACACCACCCGCACCAAAGGCTCCCACCGCGCCCTGCT
>DASQNN010000358.1:0-1974 GCA_035644955.1 Nodosilinea sp.
CAAATTCAAAAGGACACCGATCGCGACTACTTCATGTCGGCCGAAGAAGCCGTTGCCTACGGCCTAATTGACCGAGTGATCGAAGAGCGCACCCAGGAGCTTGTCACTCCCCTACCTGCAACCGTCTAATTCGCTGCGCCATTTTCGCCTACTGTTGGCAGAATAGGGGGCAGCACAGGTACCTCTGCTATAGAGTTCGCGAACATGGCGCTGGCGCATTACTACCGCATACTAGGACTTAGAACCGGGGCCAGCTTTGGCGATGTCAAGCTGGCCTACCGCAATTTGGCTCGGCTATACCATCCCGACGTCAACCCCGGCGACCAGCTGGCCAAGGAAAAATTTATTCAGGTGACCCAGGCCTACCAGGCCCTGGTCAATGGGCTTCCTCCCGAGGCCGCTATTACCCAGCGGGCCGCCGCCGCTGCCCGAGCTACGGTCAAAGCACCTGCTCAGGCCGCCCCGCCGCCCCGAGTCCCTCGCCCTCAGGCCGCATCCACCCCCCCGCCCCCTACTCCACCTGCCGAAGACATCGAACTAACGGTGAGCCTTACGCCCGGCGGGTCTGAGGCCGACCAAAAACTCAAGGTCAGCAGCTTTAAGCAGCTGCGAGAGCTATTTCAAGGGCAGCGCTTTCCCCGAGCGGTGGCTTTGGTAGAAGGGCTGGTGCAACGTTTCCCCGAAGACCCCGAAATTCGCCAGTGGCACGCTATCACCTACTACCGCTGGGGTCATGACCTGCTCAACGGCGGCAATTTTCAAAAGGCCGAAGCCTGTCTGAAGAAGGCTCGTCGGGTTGATCCCCAAAACCGCTCGCTGCGTCAGGCGCTACACCACGACTTTCAGCGCCTAGAGCAGCTGCGGCGGCGACCCATGCCCCAGGCCCAGTAAGATGCGCCACTGATCGTTAACTCCGATGCCAACGGGTAGAGCCGGGGATCTCTACATCCCCTGGCCCGTGACAATCGCCGCAAACCACTGCTCAAACCGCAGTGCCAGAGCGTCAAGGGAATAGTCGGTCTCGGCCTGACGGCGGCAGGCCTGGCGATCGAGCTGGTCAATTTTTGCGATCGCATTCACCAGCCCCCGCACGTCATCCGGCGGCACCAGCCAGCCGGTTTTGCCCGGCTGCACAATTTCAGCGGGGCCACCGCGGGCGTAGGCAATTACCGGCACTCCACAGGCCAGTGCCTCGATCGCCACATTGCCAAAATCTTCGACCCAGCGGGGGGTCATCACCAGGGCGCGGCACTGGCGCAGCACCTGCTGCAGCTCGTGGGTAGGCAAAAACCCCAAGTAGCAGTCTGCGGCGCGGGGAAATCGTCGGCAAAGGGTTTGCCAGTAGGCGGCGTCTTCTAGCTTGCCGAGAATTTTGAGTGGCACCTGGGCGAGTTCGGCGGCTTCTAGGGCATCTTCTAGCCCCTTCTCGGGAGAAATGCGCCCCAGCCAGGCCAGGGCGTTGCCGGGGGAGGGGCAAAAGTTGTACTGCTCCACGTCAATGGCGCTGCCGAGAATTTCAAAGGCGTCGGCTATCCCAAAGGTTTCGGCCTGGGTGCGGGTGTAGGCCCCCAGCCGGTTTGAGAACTGCCGCGCCACCTGGCCAATGGCCTCATCCATCGCGTCGCTGAGAGACCCCATGGAGACAAAGTGAGCCACTGGGGTTTGAAAAAAGTCGGTCAGGTAAAAGGGTAGCCAGTCGTAGGCGAAGTTGACGATTAAATCAACCTGGCCCTGGTGCTGGCGGGCATAGCGCCACATGTTGCCCAGGGCGCTGTCGCCGGGCAGAACAACGTGGGCACTGCGCCCCTGGGTGTGGGCCGTGGGCTGGAGCTGCCCCGAAACGGCTACGATCGCCACATCCGCCAGGCTCGACCCCTCTGGGGCCACCACCGTCACCTGGTGTCCCCGCGCCCGCAGCCCCTGGCCCAGGTTGAGCAGGGTTAGCTCCACGCCGCCGCCCAAGCCAGACCCCAG
>DASQNN010000359.1:0-10222 GCA_035644955.1 Nodosilinea sp.
GAGAACTGCTGGTTTTTCAGAACGGTTTACCCCTCGACCTTAAAACTTAACTCAGGGTTTGAGTAAGAATTAATTGTTATCTTAAGCACCTGGCACCTCCGCATCTTCCAGCTGGCGGAAAGTCGTCGGAGTGGCGTAATCCATGGATAGTAGCAGCATTGCCAGATTTTGCCTACCTAGGAATTTAGGCCTTTGGGTGGACATGATTTGAAGTTGCTTTTGCTACGTTTAGTGGGCAACTTTTATTAACTTCTCTGGTCAGCTGGCAGCAATTTAAAATACCTCTAAGCTGTAAACCATGCCTCTGCTGCGATAGAGAGTTCGGCAGAGGGTGGCCGTAGATGTTAGAGATTGCTTGACGGGTCCTACCTGGGATCTTGCGACTATTTTGCCCAATCTCTTTAGTTTCAGAGGAACTTTGCTATGGCCAAGGTGCCACGAGATAAACGACATTCACCACGATTTTGGAATGAGATTACCCCAGACTCAGCGGAGACCCACCTGCCTCCGTCAGCGTGGCGGCATGAGGCAACTGTAAATAAGCAAATTCAGGTATATGCCCAGCTGCATTTAATGCAGCACCTGATGGATTCGCTGCCGGTTTGTATTTCCTACATTGACCAAAAACGCTGTTACCAATACGCCAATATCACCTACCAAGCCTGGTTTGGCTTTAAGCCAGAGGAACTTTACGGTCGCTCTCTTCAGTCGGTAATTGGCGCTGCCGCCTACGAAAAGGTCCAGGCCCATATCGATCGGGCTTTGGCGGGGGAAACCGTGGTGTACGAAGCCTCCATGCCCTACGAGTTCGGCGGCGATCGCTTCGTGCAGGCTACGCTGGTGCCCGACTTCGACCTTGAGGGTGGGGTGCAGGGGTACTTTGCCCTAGTTCAAGATATCAGCGATCGCAAAGCCGCCGAACTCGCCCTACAGCGTAAAGCCGAGCAGGAGCATACCCTCTGGCAGATTACCCAGCGAATTCGCCAAACCCTAGATTTAAATGCCATTTTAGCCACTGTTACCGAAGAGGTACAGCGCTACCTGCACGTCGATCGCACCCTTATTTTTCAGTTCACCTCCGACCACGGCGGCAAAGTTATCCAGTCCACCACCCAAACCGATTGCCCCATTGCCGATTTGTCTCAACAGTGGCAGGAGCAAGGATTACGAACCACCTGCTTTGCCAACTACAGCCAGGGCTGCACGCGAACCATCCCCGACCTGGAAGCAAAAGACTCGAAAATGTGTCTTAGTCAATGGATGGAAGCAATGGCCGCTAAGTCAGCGATCATTGTTCCCGTCCTACAGCCCCGGGGTGAAGGGGCGACCAACCTGTGGGGCTTTTTAATTGCCCACACCTGCCACGACTACCGGCAGTGGTGCTGCGGGGAAGCCGAACTGCTAGAGCAGGTGGCCGACCAGTTGGCGATCGCAGTTCAACAGGCTGACCTACTGGCCAAAGTGCAGTGCCAGGCCGAACGACTGGCGGAAACCAACCGGGCCTTAGAGCGGGCTAACCAACGCCTGCGGGACTTGAGCCGCCGCGACGGGCTCACCCAAATCGCCAATCGTCGCCATTTTGACGCTGTGCTTCAGCAGGAATGGAAACGCCTCGCCCGTAACCGCGCCCCCCTCTCGCTGATTATGTTTGACGTCGATCATTTCAAGCAGTTCAACGACGGCCACGGTCACCCAGCGGGGGATGAATGCCTCACCACCATTGCTCAAGCTAGCGAGCAAACGGTTAATCGCCCCACCGATTTAGTGGCGCGCTACGGGGGCGAAGAGTTTGCCGTCGTCTTGCCCAATACCGATCTCGCCGGGGCCCGGACTATTGCCGAAACCCTGCGAACCAAGATTCGCAACCTCAACATCGTGAATTTTGAAACCGCAACTGGGCCGGTCTACGTTACCGTTAGCCTGGGGGTATCCTGCCAAATTCCCACTGCCGATACCTCGCCCCAAGACCTAATCGACAGTACCGACGACGCCCTCTACCAGGCTAAGCAAGCAGGGCGCAACCGAGTCATTTGTGGCGATCGGGTCAACCAGCCAGCCAGAGATCAGGCCGATAGACAGACTAAATCTCGATAAACACAAAAACAAGCAGGCGCGGCTCACATCCATTCGCTCTACAGCAATCCGCGTCAAGTCAAGGGGCGTTGCTGAATTGAAGAAGGAATTAGGGATCTTGTGGGTTGGGTGCAACGAAGTGAAGCTCAACACCCCTGAATCAATGGCTATACACCGTTGCGCTGCCCCAGCTTTCAACCGTGACAAGGGGTGCTGTCCTAGGCGCAATAACCATTGCTATATTGAGCCGCTAGAGAGGAACTTTCGAGTTTCTAGGTTGGAATATTTCAGCCGCTCAAGCTTTTGAAGCCGGGCTTGATCCCCTTAAATTCGTTATGCCATAGCTTTACCACCGACTAGAGGCAGCAAAGCTATGGCATGACAGTGAGAGAGCGATCGCTGGCTTTCTCTAGCGCTTCAGAGCAGGGTTCTTAGTGGCTATTGGGGGTATTGGGGTTATAGGCATTTTGGCCCTCATTCCCATCGCCAGAGCCACCGGGCAGGATGTTTTGCACCGCATCCTTTACGTTCTCAAGCACCTGGTTAGCCTGATCTTCGGGCGCTGAAGCCGCCTCACCCCGAGCCGCCATAGACGGGTCAACACCACCGGGGTAGTTGCTGTGGCTGTCGGGATTGCGGGACTGGCGCACAGCTTCAGCTTCGTAGGGTCTAGCATCGAGATTGTCACCGGCCTGGGCGGGCTGGGTGTAGGTGCCTGCGGCCCCTAACCATAGGACAGTGGCCAGCAGGCCCACCATTAGCGTTGCCCTAAAGCTAGCGCCCAGCTTTTGACAACCGTTAGCCAGCTCGCCATAGAAATTAGCGGGAAAAAAGCGAAGACGGAAATTTTCAAACATGGTATTACCCAGAATTTTCAAGATTGACAATATTTGGCCGTCACATTAATTTCAAAAGCAGCGTTTAGAAATTAACCGGGCCAGCTAACCTTGAGATCAGCCCACAACAATCAGCGCTAAGACAGCCCTAGCGGGTAAAACTGGTAGGGTTGAATCTGGTCTTAGCCTATGCCCATTGACCTCCTATCTTCTTCGCTCTTAGGGCATAAATTTTTCCTAAAGTTTCCTATCGCTTGGGGAAAGTGAGCACAGGCTATAGCCAATCCTACTCGGCCCTACGGGCCAACCTGGGAGGACTTTTCAATGGGCAAAGTTGGCGTTCACCAACTGTGGGGTGTACTCCGCGATCGCCACAAGTTGGGGCAGTGCGTTCCGTAAACAGATGCACTGCCCTAGTTACTACTGGCTGACCGCGTTAGGCCGCTTGCCAAATTTCACGCACTTTTCCTTCTGGTAGCCATTCGGCAACCACCTCAATGCGCTCCTGGGATAGCTCATCTTTAGTGGCTGAAAATACCGCAGAGACTACAATTTCTGCGTTGACCGTTTTTGGCACACCGGCCTCATTGTCCACTCGAGTCAAAAATAGCTTAGAGTCAATGCCCAGGGGCGCTGGCCCCTTCAGCGGGGGGCGAATGCGGCTCAGCAAACCCACGATGGGATTTCTATCTTTCCAAAGCTCAGCCACCTCCATTTGCAGGGCTTTTTCATCGGTCGGTAGAACAGCATCGTGCAGTTCTGCCTGTACCCGGTCGGCCTCGGCGGTGGGCATCACATCGCGCATAATGCGAAAGACCACTTCGGTAATGTCTCGAGCGTCGTAAATATCCGGTAGACCGCCCTTAATTTTGACCTTTTCTAAAAATGGCGTGTGCTCGGTAACTAGCGGCACCTTGGGTCCCTGATCGAGATCTTTCGGAGGCTTCTCCTCCATATCCTTCAGCATGCTCTGCCCCTTTTCGGTTAGAGTGGCACGCTTAAAGTCAATTAGGTGTGGCAGGGGACCGTCTTTGGCACCAAAGGTATTGGCGATGCGAAAGCCGACCTCATCAGGGTTGACTACGCTAGGCACATCTTCCTGGTTAGCGTAGGCGTTGCCGCTGAACTCGGCTTTGATATACTGCCGCTGGTTTAGGTAATCCAGGTGCCCTAGCAGGTCAGACTGGGTTAGGCCTAAGCCAGTAAAGTCGGTGGGAGAAAAATCAATGTCTCCCTGCTGATCCCCCTGGTTAAACTCATCAATTTTTTGAAGGATGATATACACCACATCATCTCGAATAGGAATTGGCATACAGCCTCCTTGTATAGTGCAGAAATGGGTATAGTGCAGAAATGGGTTGGTTGGCGCTATTGCCCAGGCAAACAGCTATTCTTCGACGTACATAGGAGGTTCAACGGCAACGTTGTCTAGTCTCCCGGCCTCATCGACCACAAACCCGTGGGAGGTTGGCAGCGTGCCCTCTTCCTGTGCAGCGTAGTTCTCTATCTGCTGCAAATTTTTTTCCACATCCACGTTGGATGGAATTTTTTCATCGGGGGGGTTAACGTTGGTTGACTGTGCCGTCTGCACAGCCCACTGATTGCCGGGAGCCCCACGACCGGGTTCAGCCTCTTTGGGATTGCCGACTTGGTCTTGGGTAGGACGGGTATTTTCGTCAGTCATAGGAAGTTTAATGCTTAATTACAGCGATCGCAGCGCAGGGGCTGGTTAACGTCTAGCAAGTGTCAGCTAAACTGTTAGGCCTCAGCAACTACAACATTCTTAATACACGTTAGCGTGGCGGCTTTAGAACCGAGAACTATCGTTGGTAGCAGGTTATATCCCTGGCTTTCATCCTTTAGCCAGGTCTCAGCCGGCCGGCGATCGACGCATTACCCTCACCGAGAGGAGATTAGAAAAACCTCGCGGCTGGCCTTAGCTCTGCACTTTAACTCAGCCCGTTTTGCCGGGTGCATCTGAGCTTAGTATTGGGCTCAGCAACCCAGCGTAAAATTTGTTGGACAAAAAGGCAGGTTTCTACCCAGCCTAGACCCTGGGTAACCCTACATCTTCTATGACAGCGAAGCCGTTGGTTCTAAATCTTTGGTCGCTGCACCACTGTGCTCAGTTTTGCTATAGGAAGTAAGCGAGAGAAAGCCAAACTCAACCTTAGAAACTACTGGCATTATGGGCACCAAAGCCAAAAAAAGCGGCGCCTAGGGCCACGGAAATCACCCCAATTCAGAGCCAAATTTGAGCCATAGCAGTCGCGATCGCCCTAAAACAGTTTCTGCTACTATCTCAAACTCACTCTCTGCCTACATTGTTCTAAGGGCAGGTTTTTCTTCGGTGACATTATTTTTCTAGCGTGCAGCGAAAAAGAAATAACGTCAAAGCCGATGAAGTGAATCTAGCCCTCTCGATAAAATGAGATTCGCTACCGCAATCCAGCTCTAATTACTGCGGCCACGGTGCCTAATCCTGGATGGCCACTGAGCAGCGTCAGCAGCCTCAACTCAGCTCCATGAGACCGCATTCCCGGTGCTGTCCTGCTTTGCAGGTCGTTCGGGGGACAAACAAATTCTGCATGGCAACGGCCAAATTTGTTCGCTAACGGTCTAACGTCAGACGCTCAGCTATTGACTAAAGGGCAGTTGCGCCGATGATTGCTAGGTTAACCCATAACCTCAAGCAGCTACCTCAAATCATACTGCCCTGGTCACGCCGGCTGAAGGGTTAGCCGTCACAGTTCTACCCCAGGGAGACCTTGAAAACCGCCGCTGCCCAGCCTGTCGCAAAACATGCCTAGGTGTGAGATGCGCTACTGCTAACGACAAAGCGATCGGCTATCATAGCAGCAAATATTGTACCTAAGGGTTAAGGGGCATGGCGTTTAGCTTCCCTAACCACAGGTTCAATCCGCAACACCTTGGTATTTTGGTTCGGAGAGACTTGTGACTATTTACATCGGGAACTTGTCCTTTCAGGCTTCTGAGGACGACATTAAAAGTGTTTTTGCCGAATACGGTGAGGTCACCCGGATTAGCTTGCCCATCGATCGCGAAACCGGTCGAAAGCGCGGCTTTGCCTTTGTCGATATGGCCGATGAAGCAAAGGAAGACCAAGCTATCTCCGAACTAGACGGAGCAGAATGGCTAGGTCGCGAACTCCGCGTCAACAAAGCTCGGCCGCGCACTGAAGACAGTGGTGGCGATGGTGGTGGTGGTCGTCCCAATCGCAATAATCGGTTCTCTCACAATCCCCTCTAGGTCGTAGCCGCCAGCGCCGTAGCTGTCAGCTTAGAGTAAGTGCCAATTAAATTAACGGTGACTGCTTTGGCAGGGGCGTTCTATGATGCCCCTGCCATGCTGGTTTTTAAAGCCGGGTTTAAGCTATTCTTCACGCACTGCCGTTGGTTAAACAGGGTAACTATGGCGCGGTGGGCATTACTTCTAGTCGGGCTGCTGGTGAGCTTAGCAGCACTGCTGCTGTTGGCTAATTCTTTGTTAAGCCTCTACACCATAGTGGCGCTGGTGTCGCCTTTGCTGGCCCGGGTAGTGATAGGAGCTATCTTAGCCGCTGTAGTAGGCACAGCGGGGTTTGGTATTTACCGACTGTGGCCCTTTCTGCGGCCCCGCCGTCCGCAGCGACGCCCCCTTGCCCCTCGCTACCCTGGAGAAGCCGCTGCTACCAGTTTAGAAGCAGTTCAGCGCCAGGTCGATCAAATTCAAGACCAGGTCGCACGGCAAGCGCTCCAGGAAAAAGCGCTAGGCCTACAGGCTGCAATGGCCGACCGAGACTTAACCATTGCCGTATTTGGCGTTGGGTCGGCGGGCAAAACGGCTTTGATCAATGGCCTTTTAGGGCAGCCTGTGGGTGAAGTTGGTGCGGCCCTCGGCACGACTCAGACCCAACAGACCTTCCCCTGGCAAATTCCCAACGTACCCAATGTCCTGCAACTCATTGACACCCCAGGTATTGCAGAAACAGGGGTTGCGGGCACAGAGAGAGAGCAAACCGCTCGAGCGGTGGCAACCAGAGCAGATTTAGTTTTGTTCGTTATTGATGACGACCTACGGCAAGCGGAGTACACCGTTTTACAAGCCTTATTCAATATGGGTAAACGGATACTTTTAGTGCTAAACAAAGCCGATCGGTATCCCGAAGACGACTTAGCCGCTCTACTAGGTCGGCTGCGATCGCGAGTCGTTCCCCCCCTCACCCCTGATGATGTCGTTGCCGTAGCAGCCCTGCCCCAGCCTCTGCCCCGGGTCGGCGGCGGCTGGCTGCAAATGCAGCCCAACCTACTGCCGCTCCAGGCCCGCTTAGCCGATCTACTTCGCCAAGAGGGCAAGACTCTAATCGCCGACAACCTGCTCCTGCAAACCCAGCAGATCGGAGCCACTGCCCAGCAGCTCATCGACAGCCAGCGCCAGTCCCAATCCGAAGCCATCATCGATCGCTACCAGTGGCTCAGTGCAGGGGCGATCGCCATCACCCCCTTGCCTGGTCTAGACTTTCTAGCTACAGCAGCCATTAATGCCCAAATGGTCGTTGAACTGAGCCAGATCTACGGCTGCGAGGTCAGCATCGAAGAAGGTAAAGCCCTTGCCCTCTCCGTCGCCAAAACGCTCACCGGTCTAGGTTTAGTCAAAGGCACCGTGGACCTGCTAGCCCTAGGCCTACAAACCAATTTGGCTACCGTGTTAGCCGGGCGCGCTTTAAAAGGCACAAGCGGCGCTTACCTCACCCGCATTGCCGGTAAAAGCTTTGTAGAATACTTCCGCCAAAATCAAACCTGGGGCGATGGCGGCATGGGGGCCGTTGTCGAGCAGCAGTTTCGCCTCAACCAGCGCGATGCGATCATGAAAGCCTTCATCAAAGAAGCGATCACTCGAGTTGTACCCATAGTCCCGGAGTAACCTAAAAACAACCAGCGCTCATCCTCAACCGACCGGTTCAGATGCCCCCGTGGGCAAGGTAAATTGGTATGTGCTGTTCAGGTCGCAATGCCAGCTGTCGTAACTGCCACCGAGGGTAAGAAGGTTTGGCGAAGGATGTTTGGGCGGTTGTCAGCCACTAGCGGCTCCAGTTTCCGTAAGCTCCTGCCCAGCCGAGCCACAGGCTAGCCCGCCAGCGCAATAGTTATACCGACTATAGGATCTCTGCCTCAAAGTCAGCACAGTCAATGGCCGCTTCAGAGAGGGCAATTTTGGGGTGAATTGGGCACTTGAGCCGATGGTCATTGGTGAAATAGCGACAATCAGCACAGGGAATTTTGTGCATTATCGAAGCTCGGCTGGTTCCCTCTCGAACAGCCGCCACCAGGTTCCAAACGGTAAGCCCTACTAGTCCCCAGGCCAAAGCAAAGCATAGAGGCACCAGCACCAACTGCACTAGTGACACCAGCCCGGCAGGCAGAGCCATCAGTTGTAGCACAATAACCATAACCTTAAGCTTAGCCTTTCAAAGTATTTACAGATTGAACGATGAGCCAGAGTGTAAGGCTAACACAGCTCACAAATTATTAAAACTAGACGTTTTGCAACACACCACTAGCATTCGTTCACAAGTAAAACCTAGTTTTTAGGGCTGGACACCCTCAGTAGCGATCGCCAACTGCACCCCCGGCAACGTTCGCAGCCGATCCATCACCGCTACCACCTGCCCATGACTCACCGCCTGGTCAGCTCGAATCACCACAAGACCACCATCGGCCAGAGTTCCCAGCGTTTGAATCGCCTCCAGAAGTTGCTCATTAGCCACTGCCCTGTTACCTACAAAAATTTCACCCGCCGCATTCAGAGTTACCACAACCTGGCGTTGAGCCTGCGTTTCAGCCGTTTCAGCCCCTGGCAAAGCCACCGGCATCCCCTCATTGCGAGTCAAAAATAAACTGGAGAGAATAAAAAACGCCAGCACCGCAAAGACCACATCGATCATCGGCACGATGTTAATCTGCACAGGCACTTCTGGATCTTCAGGAAGATGCATAGTAAAGAAATTTTAAGTGGAGCAGCAGTAAAATTTTAGGGGCTAAACGTGTTTGAGCAGGTGCAAGATCTTTGCAGCTATGGCCTCATCCACTGGCATAATCGATAGTCGATTCCCCCGCCGTACCACCCATAGGTCATCGGGGCTAAACGATTCCCTTAGCTGATCTAAGGTTATGCCAATTCTAAAGGTTTCCACATACCCCACTGCTACCGTGTGCCACCGCGGCTTTTCCACAGACGATTTGGGATCGTAATACTTACTAGCCGGTTCAAATTGAGAAGGGTCAACTACGTTCGTTTCCACAATCTCCATCAGCCCCACAATTCCCGGCGGCTTAGTATTCGAATGATAGAAAAATGCTTTGTCGCCGATCGCCATACTGGTGAGAAAGTTGCGGGCCTGGTAATTGCGTACGCCATCCCATACTTCGGTGCGATCGCGCTCTAAATCCGCAATGCTATACACATCCGGCTCAGATTTCATTAACCAGTAGGCCATCGCCAACCACCTTCTCCAATAACGCAATCTGTTCTTCTCTAACAGCTGTCAGCGTTGCCCGTCGCCCGCCGCTGGGGCCATTCTCCAACCGCAGCCGAATCGCTGATACGGGATAATCAATCAGCCGCTCCGACCACTCGATCGCCAGAAGCCCCGGTTCCGTCTCGCTACCATCCCAGTACCCCTCCAGCTCCAGCCCTCCCACCTGAACCGGGTCCAACCGATATAAATCCACATGGTAAAGCGGAATTCGCCCCTCCAAATACTCATTAATCAGGGTAAACGTCGGGCTGCTGATCAACTCCTCAATGCCCAATCCCTTACCAATGCCCTGCACCAGCGTCGTCTTACCCATGCCTAAGTCACCGCTCAACAGCAGCACCGTGCCCGCTGGGCAAAGCTGCCCCAGCCGTAGCCCCAGCCCTTGGGTCACCTCCGCATCCGGCAATCCTACCTGAAACTCATCCATACCGCTCCCTTGAAGTTAGGCAGCCCAAGCCCAAATCACTACCGTCCTAGGAAAATCCGCTGCCAGCGCCGCTAATAAAATGTCCGAGTCTTCATAATACCAATGCTGCCGAAGCACACGAGAACTAAGCCAGCGACAGCAATCTAAACCGACTGCCCCATTTCAATGAGGCAGTCGGTTTGCTAATAGGAAAAACTTCAGGGTTTAAGCCAACGCAAAGCAAAACCGCGCTCCACCATAGTGATGTAGCGCGGTTTTGAAAGGGAACCTGGCATCGAGCTATTTTGACAAGGGGCAACCCCCTCACTATCTTCGCCGCAGCTGCGTTTCACGCCTGAGTTCGGGATG
>DASQNN010000360.1:0-4026 GCA_035644955.1 Nodosilinea sp.
CCAGGGGCAGAATCACCGCGATCGGCGGCACTGATCGGGGGCAGTCGCCCCACGTTTTACAAATAAATCCACAAATCAGCGATTTCGGTGGGTGCGTTTTGCTGGTTTTAGTTGCTAACTTTTGAGAAATCAGTAGTATTAATCATTGCTACATCCAGGGAGATGATGACTTATGACGCCATTGCCCTCCGGTCTATCCACCAGGCCTGAGAGTTTTGCCCCCTCAGGTGAGTCAAACTTGCGCCTGCAGCGGGCGATCGAGAGCCTCGCCCTCAACCTGGATGACGAGCTGCACCGCTATCGCCAAACTCGGTCTGGCCAGGCCGTAACCCCTGCTCCGGCTCGCTTGCAGCTGCGGCAAACTCGCAAACCCATCGATTTAATCGCCCTCAAGAGCACTGCTGGGGCAACCACTGCTACCGGGGCTGCTGCCGCCCCGGCCAATCCTCGGCTGCAGGAGATTCTGGGCCAGACCTCCCAGCCCAGCAGCCAGGCCTACCCGGCCAAAACCGCCGTCAACCAGGTGCGCCTGAGCCACGGCGGCACGCTCACCACCTACCGCCCCTCCCCCGAAGAGTATCTAGAAAGCACCGAAGCCCTGTTGGGTAGCCTGCCCCACCGCGATCAGCCAGGGCAGGATGAGGCCCCCCCGTCCCTGCTGCGTCAGCTAACGACTCCCTTGGGTGTGGGAGCGCTGCTGTTTCTGCTGGTGGGCAGCGCTAGCTTTGGCTATCTGGTCACCTCGCCCCAGGCGATTAGCCACCTGACCGACAACCCCCTTGCCCGTCGGCTCAAGGGCGAACCCGCTCCCGAAGGGGTTGCCAATGGGTCAGCGGTTGGAGATGGGTTAGACGGCCAGGCCGAAACCGGCTTCAAGCCCTTAGGGCCTGACCTGTCAGAAAAAGAATTCGCCAACCTCGACTTGAGTAACATCAGCACCTTGCCTTCGGCTAACGCGCCCGCCGCATCGCCGCGCGTGCCGGTGACCCCAGTGGGCCAAACCCCAGTGGCAGAGAGCGGCACGGCTGACTCAACTCCCACCGCCCCTCGCCCCGGTGTGCTGACCCCAGCTGGAGTCAGCGGCAACTCCGCAGTAGTGCGGGCCGACATTGTGACCGCCCCCGGTCGTGCGGTGGCCCCTACTCAGCCAGCAGCGGTTCGGCCGCAGGGTGCTCCAGTGGCTCCGGCGACCCGAGCAGCGGCGCCAGCAGCTCCGACCGCTCCGGCACGCCAAGCAGCGCCCCCTGCGGCCCTGCGGGCAGCGCCTCCTGCGGCTAATGCCCAACCGCCCCAGCCCCTCGCCATGGATCGAGCCCCGGCAGCGCCCTCTGCTCCTGCGGCCCCACCGGCCGTAGCGCCCCCGGCTCCTATTACCCAAGCGCCGCCCCCGGCCGCCCCCAGCTACTACGTAGTGACCGACTACAGCGGTGCCCAGTCTCTGGAGTCGGCCCGCAGCGCGGTGGGTGGTGCCTACGTCCGCAATTTTTCTGGCGGCACCCGTATTCAACTGGGGGCGTTCTCCCAAGAATCGTCGGCCCGTAGCCTGGTCAACCAGCTTCAGGGGCAGGGGATTCCGGCTCAGGTGATCTCGCCCTAGGGAGTGGAGGGGGATGAGGGGATGAAGGGATGAGGGGATGAAGGGATGAGGGGATAGGCGGAGTGTAGATCCCCGGGATTTGGAGACAGTTGAAGTCTGAAGTCTCCGCAGCCTGTCATTCTCACCTTCCTCATCGCCTCACCTTCCTTATTTCCTCACCTTCCCCATCTCCTCACCTTCCTTATCCCATCACCCCTCTACCCGCCTGTTATGCTGAAGCTGGTTACCGTTGTAGGGGATAACTCGATGGGGTTGTTAGATCGGGTATGGCGAGCTTTGCGGGCTAATTTCAGTAGCGCCATCAGCCAGGCCGAGGATCCCGAAAAGGTGCTCGAGCAGGCCATGACCGACATGCAGTCGAACCTGATTCAGCTGCGTCAGGCGGTGGCCCAGGCGATCGCGACCCAAAAACGCACCGAGCGCCAGAGTACCCAGGCCAAATCTACTGCCCAGGAGTGGTACAACCGGGCCGAGCTAGCGATGCAAAAGGGCGAAGAAGAGCTGGCCCGCCAGGCCCTGACCCGTCGCCAAACCTATCTGCAATCGGCCCAGGCCATGGATGCCCAGCTTCACCAGCAGCGCGATGTGGTCACCAGCTTAAAGGACAACATGCGGCGGTTAGAGGCCAAAATCGCCGATGCCCGCACCAAAAAAGATCTCTACATTGCCCGCGCCCGCTCCGCCGAAGCCTCCCAGCGCATTCAAGAAATGCTGGGCCAGACCGGCACGGGTGGCTCGATCGCCGCCTTTGAGCGCATGGAGGAGCGGGTGATGGAGCTAGAGGCCCAATCTGAAGCCCTCGAAGAGCTCAGCGGCGACCCCCTAGAACGCCAGTTTGCCGCCCTTGAGGGCGGCTCAACCACGGTGGACAGTGAGCTAGAAGCGATGAAAAACCGCTTGGGCCAGGGTAAACCGCCGGGTAGCCTGCCACCGTCGGCCTAGGAGAGCAGAGCTTAGCGATGGCCACCACCGCCCAGAAACTAACCTTTGAGGATTACCTCATCCTACGCTGATGGCACCGACACCCTTCAATCGCAGCCTGGCTGGAGTGCTCTCTTAGCCAACTGTTTACTGGAATACTTTCTGTGCTTTGGCCTATCCTTACAATGCGGCCAAAGCGCTTTTTTAACCCATGACTACTTCTAGCGAACCTTTTGTGTCCCAGGGCAAAGCTACTGAAGACTATCCGCTTAGCCCCGTACCTGCAACGGCCCGGCGATCGCTGCTTTCCCTCGCGCCCATTCTGGCCGGCTTTACCCTCTACTCGGGTACGCTGTTTGCCGGTGGGCTGGTTGGCCCTTCGTTTCAGTTTTGGCCCAACCTGGTGGCGTTGATTGTGATCGGCAACCTCATTTTGGGTTTGTACGCCGCTCTGCTGGGCTACATTGCGGGCGAAACCGGACTGACCACGGTGCTGATGGCGCGGTTTAGCTTTGGCAATGTGGGGTCGCGCTGGGTCGATTTTATTCTTGGCTTTACGCAGATTGGCTGGTACGCCTGGGGGTCTGCTCTGATGGCGCAGTTGCTCAACACCCTGGCCGGGGTGCCTGAGTCGTGGAACTGGCTGATTATTCTGTTCTTTACCTACGCCTTTTGCTCGACGGCGTACTTTGGCTACAAGGCCATGGACTGGCTGAGCCGGGTTGCGGTGCCAGCCATGGTGCTGCTGATGGGCCTGAGCCTAACGGTGGCCTCCCGCGATGTGGGGGGCTTTGAGGGGCTACAGCAGGCGGCGAGCGCCGACCCCCTACCCCTGGGCGCGGCAATTACCATTATTGTCGGCACCTTTGTGTCGGGAGGCACCCAGGCTACCAACTGGAGCCGGTTTGCCAAAGACGGCAAGATGGGCTTTATCGCCACGCTGATCGCCTTCTTTTTGGGCAACGGGTTTTTGATTTTTTCGGGGGCGTTTTGCGCCAAAGTCTACGGCGAACCCGACATTGTGCAGGTAATGGCGCAGCAGGGGCTACTGATAGGCGGTCTGGTGCTCTTCTTTTTGAATATGTGGACCACCCAAGACAACACCATCTACGCCTTTTCCATCGCCGGGTCCAACATGTTTCGCTCGAGCCGCCGCACGCTGTTTGTGCTGGGGGGCGCTACCCTGGCGCTGTTTATGGCCTGGGGTGGCATCTACCAAATGCTGGTGCAGTACCTGATCTTGTTAGGTACGTTTATTCCCCCCATTGGCGGCATTATCATGGCCGACTACTGGGTCTATCGGCGGGGGCAGTTTCCGTCGCTAGATGAGCCTCAGCCTGCGTTTAACTGGGCCGGGGTGATTGCCTATGTGGTCGCCTCGGCGATCGCCTACCTGACCGGCCAGTGGGGCTGGGGCATTGTGCCTATCAACGGCATTGTCGTAGCCCTGGTGCTTTACCTGGTGCTGAGCCGAGTGCTACCGTCGTCGCGATCGGCAGCTTAGGGAG
>DASQNN010000361.1:0-11334 GCA_035644955.1 Nodosilinea sp.
GTAGCCCGTTCCCTTAAAGCACAGCGATTCATAGGTAGGGTGGGCACTGCCCACCATCAACCCAGTGCCAGAGCGCGCGATTTTACTGCTTAGGGATCCTGCCCCTCTGCTAGTAGCCAAGCTTTAGGGCATCACTTCCAAAAGCCGCGATGGAGGGCAATGATTTCTGCTTCTACCTCAGCGATCGGTCCCCAGACTGCGATCGCCTTTTGCCCCCGCTCAAACACATACCGGCAGGGCACATCCAGCGTGGGGTTTTCGGCATGGTTGCCCGTGAGCACCAGCAGCTGCTTTTCTGATACACCGTAAACTAGCCGCCCTACGTTAGCCCAGTACTGTGCCCCGGCACACATCACACAGGGCTCAACGGTTGTGTAAAGCGTGCAGCTCCACAGAAAATCTGGTTCAAACTCGGCGTAGGCCCGCCGCATCAGGGTCGATTCGGCGTGGTTAATCGTATCGATGTTGCCCTGTTCTAGCAGCACGGTCGTATGATCAGGCGCTACTAAAATAGCCCCAAAGGGATGGTTCCCCTGATCCATCGCTGCCTGTGCCACTTGATTGGCTCGCCGTAAATGCTCAATCATTTGACTCAAGGAGGAATCATTCATATAGGGAAAACCACCATGCTTTTAACTCAACCCTTGCACAAAAATAGCCCCCAACACCGTAGCGTTAAGGGCCGTTCAAGGAGATCGAGAGTAAGGTTGACGTTTATCCCTAGTCTAAAGATATGCAAGACAACGACTCAGCACAGTCGACCAATTTGCTAGGACTTTATTGACGAGAGTTAACGGGGTCAGCAATGTACTTGAAGTCGGGCTCAGAGTTCCAGGGGCCACGTTCATCCTTGCCGTCGCCGTTGGTAGAGAGATTGTAGTAAAGCTCTACGGTGTCATCGGGCTGAATGTTGCCAAACATGGGGTCGGTCAGCTTGCCCATGGCATCTAGGGCATTCATGAACATTTTGGTGTGAGAAATTTCCCGAGTCAGCAGGTGGACCAGCGTTTTTTTAGTTCCCTCATCGGTGGCCAGTTTGATGAGTTGCTCGTAGGTCTGGCGCGCGCCTGCTTCAGCCGCGATGTTGGCCCGCAAATCTCTGACGACATCTCCACCTTCATTGAGGTAGCTAGCAGTCCAGTTATTGCCCTGGCTATCCAAAAAGTGAGGACCCATGCCACGTACAGCAAAGAGGGTGCTGTTGTAGGCTGCGGTTTGATCGACATTCTTGGTGTGGATTTCGATCAGCTTACCCACCATTTCTAAGTGGCCAAATTCCTCTACGGCAATATCTTGAAGCATGTCCTTAATGCCAGCATCTTCAACATGGAAGGATTGCACCCAGTATTGCAGAGCGGCTGAGAGTTCTCCAGTGGCCCCACCAAACTGCTCTAGCAGCAGCTGCGCGAACACAGGATTGGCCTCATTGACTTCAACGGTATGAACGGGATCTTTTTTATGAAAAAACATGCTTTATCCTTAGTGATTGTTAGCGATTAAGAAATGGTCTGTATCAAGGTGAAAGGCATTTTAGCCGATTCTCTAGTTCTGCTGAAAAACCAAACTATAACCGTGGTCAAATAGCCTGGAGCAGAATTCTGTAACCCAATAGCTAGCGAGAGTACAACCCCATCCTCAGCAAAAGGCTAATTGCAGTGCGTTTTACTTCTATGCGTTAAGGAGTTGATACGGCTTCGAAAGTTACTTTTGCCTATCAAACAACCGCACTCGTCTATACCTTAAGGCCAAGTCCACAAAACCTCCTCTATATATGTAGGGAGAATCATAGGTATGTTAGATCATGCTTAGTGTAGAGGTTGCTCTAAATGCTGCTAAATTTAGCTGCACCTGACGCCGCTGATCGTTTTTGTGATCAATACAGTTATACTCTTCGAAGGCACTGAAAACGTGAGGGGCTGATAGAGCCTCAGCATGAAGTCAATCGCGAAGGTCTTGGGCTGCTTGTTCTTACGGATCGCGGTTAAGTTAGGCCTTTCGTTAGAGCCTAGGAAGAAAAGTTTATAACCAACGATGAATAGCAGGCTGCTAAATAGGCTGTAATCTATTATGTATAGCGCGCTGACCTAGCTTGCTTAGTTCTCCGGCTTTACTACGGTTAGGCCACTTCATGTAAATCAAGTGTTGTTTGTTCTTAGGAACCTAAATCATGAAAATTAACTTCTTGACAAAATCAATCGGGGCTACTGCTCTTGCTCTCAGCCTGGCCGTTCTGCCTTCTACTCTGTCTGCCTCTGCTCAAACTAACACCGGTGATCCGTCGATGACTGGTGACAATACCACCACCACCACCACCGCTGACGACGATGGGTTTGACTGGGGCTGGTTGGGTCTGCTCGGCCTGCTTGGTTTGGCCGGATTGAAAGGGCGCGATCGCAGCAACAACACTACCTATAGCGATCGTGTTACCACACCGTCGTCTACTACCTCTAACCCTCGCTACTAAAGCAGTTGTTCAACCTAACTTTGCTGACTGCAATCCACAGAGAAGGGGATGCCGATAGGTATCCCCTCTTTTGTGCTGGTTGGCTGCCAGACAAATGGTATAGCCATCGCCCGAACGGTTAGGACATGACCAATACCTCTGAAGCAATGGCCATCGCTACATTTACCCCTACCGATTGAACCTTTGAGAAATTGGGGTGCATGAGCCGGGTTGGGTTATTTGGCCTAGGATGAGCGCGATGACGAGTAACTAATTGCAAACTGAGTTGTGCTGGGGGCAACAGCAACAGGGCTTAGTCATTAATGTATAGTCATTAATTAGGATGCTGACTGGCTCCGCTGGCCTTTAGAAGTTGTTGCCCTTTAGAGAGCTATGCAGACTGGTCTAACCAATTTGGTGATAGCTACAGCTTGAACCTGAGACTAGCAAACAAAAAAGCCTCCCTGGTCCTTTTGAGAGGCTTTGGTCATTAATTCGTGATGAAGACTGGCTGCTTAAAACTAGGAGAAGCCTACTCTGGAGTAGAACTGGCTGGTTTCAAGAACTTATTTGACCCATCAACTAAGTTGAGATAGTTTAATTTCCTTTCCGATAGTATCGGAAAGGAAATTAAACTATTTTTCGAGTCTAGTGGGTTACAGGAGTTTGGCCGACGGCCTGTTGAGCCTGACGCACTTCTTCTTGGCTGCCTTCAACAATAAGTCGGTATTGACGCGGCAGGTCAGGATTACCTTTGCTAACTTCCTCAGCAGGCTGCTTAGCCCGTATTGCTTTGCCTACGGAGGCGCCAAAAACTGCCCCTGCGATCGAGCTGCCGATGACGGCTAGCCGAGTCACGTTAGTGCTGAGGTAATCTCCGGTCATCCAAAAGGTAATAATGATGGTGGCAATCAGCCCAATTACGCCGCCGAGGAATGCTCCCATAAAGAAGCCCGCTTGGCCGCCTACGGTTGTGCCCTGGGCCGCGACTTGAACAGTAGGAGAAACGTGATCATCAATATAGATGCGCTGCCCCATCACCCCAGAGTCTTGAATAGACTTTTTAGCCTGGTCAGCTTCACGGCGGGTCTCATAGACCGCAATTACTTCTCGTTTTTGCATGGTTTGGGCTGTCATAGAATAAATTCCTTAAACGCTGGTTTAAGTCCTAGGCTAAGGGGTGAAGTTTCTTCTCTAACCCAGCCCAGGATTTAGCTTTCATAGTGACAATCTCAAGGCTCCTCATACTCTGTAAATGGATAGACTTTTCCGGGTTAAAGCTCCATCTGTCCAACGGACTATTCCCCGTTGCTGGCCTGCGGGCAGGGCGTGACCTGACGATAAATGCTGCCAGCTCAGCTTTGAGGCATGGCCGGGCGATCGCATTTCTATCCGTCCTACAACTGCTGACCCTGTCCACGAACGCATCAGAGTCTAGCCCGGTGATGATGACAGGGTCACCAAACACACCGGAGGTGTCTACAACCCTCGCCGCTACAATGCTGTTGCTTGCACTGCCACCAAGCCGGTCATAGCCACCGAATCCGGCTAAGGTGCCGTCATTGCTACGCTCCTCACAATGAATCCGCTTCCTCGGGGCCTGCAAAGATATTGGTTCTCGCAAAGATCTGTGCGTCTTTTGTAATAAGTGTTACGAAAGGTAAACCACAGTGCCGGGGTTTCTCCCTAAACTATCTCCTCCTGTTAGCAAGGGGAATACTATAGCAGGCAGCCTTAGATCGAGGCAGATCAGACCTGACCAGTCTGGGTTTTGCCTACCAATACTGCATCCTGGCCGAGTGAAAACGTTCCATCACGGTTGTGCACACAGGAAAAAGTAATGATGCCTATAGTTAAGAAATTGGCTGCTAGCAAAATTCGGACGCGAATTTTTGTGGGGTATCTCTGCGGTGCGCTTACCCTTGCGGCCGTCGGTACATCAATGTACTATGCCGTCGGGCAAATCCGGTCCAGGCTAGTTGCTGTCAGCGCCTCACAGCAACAACTCTCCCGCGCCCATCAGATCCTTTGGCTAGATGAAGTGCTAACTCAGTCAACCCGCAACTACGTGTTGACCCAAGATATTCGTTGGCAAGAGCGCTACGACACCTATTTTGCCCCCCTGGAAGACCTAATTATTGCCGCCCAAGCCAATGCTACTGATCCTAAAATTCAGGCTCTTTTTGAGCAGCAAAAGGTTCTTAACGACAAATTAGCTGAATTAGAAACCGAGGCCGTTGGCCTGTTGCAATCGGGAGAACCTGGACCAGCCCTTGTTTTGCTCGACGGTGCCGAGTACCAACAGACTAAAGAGGCATACAACCAAACCATTGAGAGTTTTTTGAATGATTCTCAAAATGGACTCGCTGCTTTTGAGAACGACCTCAGCAACACCCTCCGTTTTGCATCCCATCTAGCGCTGTACATTCTGTGGGGCAGCATTCTAATTGGCTTGGCCGTGGTGGGATTGGCTTATTACCTGGCAAACCGCATCACGCAACCGATTCTTGCTACCGCTGCGATCGCCCGACAAGTTGCCGACGGCGACTTGCACGTCAACATCCCTGCTGGTGGCGAAGACGAAATTGGCTACATGCTAAACGCATTGCAGTCGATGACAACGCGCCTGTCCACCATTCTTCAAGATGAGCAACAGGCTGCCAAACAGATGTTGCAAATGTCTGACCATCTAAACGGGGCGGCCCAAGACCTTTCTCTAGGCAATTCAAAGCAGGCGGCCGGCATAGCCCAGACCACGGCGGCTATTCAAGAAATGAATTCTATTATTAATCACAATGCTAAGCAGGCCGACCATACCTATCGAGCTGCTGTTCAATCGGCAACGATGGTGGATGAAGGCGGAAAAGCCGTAGCTGAAACAGTTCAAGCGATTAAAGATATCATCGCAAAAATCAACGTCATTGAAGATATTGCTGAGCAAACTAACATGCTGGCGATCAATGCCACGATGGAGGCGACCCGCGCTGGCGAGCAGGGCAAAGGGTTTGCCGTTGTGGCCAAGGAAGTGCGCAGACTGGCCGAGCACAGCCGCACCGCTGCTGAGGAAATCACCGCTTTGGCCGACCGCAGCATGGTGGTGAGTAAACGCACTGGCGCTCTCTTTCAGCAGATTGTTCCCAGCATTCAGCAGACCTCTGAACTGATGGCAGAGATTACCCGCTCTAGCCAGGAGCAAAATAACGGCATTGCCCAAATTAATACCGCCATGGTTCAGCTGGAGGAGGTCACTCACCACAATGCAATAGCGGCAGAGCAGGTGTCCGCATCTAGTCATGGAATGGCCGCCCAGGCCGAACAGTTGCAGCAGGCCATGGCTTACTTCAAGCTCAAAGGCCAGTAGTTTGCTTTTCGGGTGAAATCTGTTGCCGGAGTGGATTAAAAGCAGGGGCGGCAGCATTGTGGCCGATTGCCAAGGACGCCATCGCTTCAAGACGCCATCGCTCTAAAATGAAGGCTTATTCCTTCGCCTCTCCTCCTGCAATGCCTACCGACTACCTCGAACGCATTCTCACCGCCCGAGTTTACGATGTGGCGCAGGAAACTCCCCTAGAGGTCGCCCCCAGCCTGTCGGCGCGGCTGCACAATCGGCTGCTGCTGAAGCGAGAAGACATGCAGTCGGTATTTTCCTTTAAGCTGCGGGGGGCCTACAACAAGATGGCTCACCTGTCGCCGGAGCAGCTGGCCCAGGGGGTGATCGCCTCGTCGGCGGGTAACCATGCCCAGGGGGTGGCGCTGGGGGCCAAGCAACTGGGCACCCGCGCCATTATTGTGATGCCCACCACGACACCCGTGATGAAGGTAAACGCGGTGAAGGCGCGCGGTGGCGAGGTGGTGCTCTACGGCGAAACCTACGACGATGCCTATGCCCACGCCCGCCAGCTCTCAGACGAGAAGGGCTTAACCTTTGTGCACCCCTTCGATGACCCGGATGTGATTGCGGGCCAGGGCACCATCGGCATGGAGATTTTGCGGCAGCACCCTCAACCCATTCACGCCATCTTTGTGGCGATCGGCGGCGGTGGGTTGATCTCGGGCATTGCCGCCTATGTGAAGCGGCTGCGGCCTGAGATCAGGATCATTGGGGTGGAGCCGATTGAGGCCGATGCCATGGCGCGATCGCTGAAAGCCGGAGAGCGAATTCAGCTGAGCACCGTGGGCCTATTTGCTGACGGCGTGGCCGTGCGCCAGGTAGGAGAAGAGACCTTTCGCCTCTGTCAGCAGTACGTGGACGACGTTATTTTGGTGGGCACCGACGACATTTGCGCCGCGATTAAGGACGTGTTTGAGGACACGCGATCGATTTTGGAACCCGCCGGGGCACTGGCGATCGCGGGGGCCAAAGCCTACGTCGAGCGCGAGGGCCTGATCGACCAAACCCTGGTGGCTGTGGCCTGCGGGGCCAACATGAACTTCGATCGCCTCAGGTTTGTGGCCGAGCGGGCCGAAATTGGCGAACACCGCGAGGCCATCTTCGCCGTCACCATTCCCGAAACGCCGGGTAGTCTCAAGGCGTTCTGCGAATGCTTGGGCACCCGCAACCTGACCGAGTTCAACTACCGCATTGCCGACAACCACGAGGCCCATATTTTCGTTGGACTGGAAGTGCAGGGGCGGGCTGATGCGGCGGCTATGGCCCAGGTGTTTGAATCCAAAGGGCTAAAAACGCTGAATCTGACCGACGATGAGCTGTCGAAAATGCACCTGCGCCACATGGTGGGCGGCAAGTCGCCCCTGGCCCACGACGAACTGCTCTACCGCTTCGAGTTTCCCGAGCGCCCCGGTGCGCTCATGAAGTTTGTCAGCGCCATGAGCCCCGACTGGAATATCAGCCTATTCCACTACCGCAACAACGGCTCCGACTACGGCCGCATTGTCACGGGCATTCAGGTGCCACCCGACGAAATGGCCCAGTGGCAGAGCTTTCTCGACACCCTCGGCTACCAGTACTGGGATGAGAACCAAAACCCCGCCTACAAGCTGTTTTTGGGCTAGTTAATAATGCAGTGCTATGAATTAGGCTTATTTAGCAAGGTTTCTGAGTCTTGGCAGGACGCAAAGCCGTTAGCTATGGGAAACCGTGGGGATAGTTGATCGGGTGATGCCTTCGCATCTTACAAACCAATTTTTTTGCGCTTACCTTGATGAATACGGTCTGTACGTGCTGGCAGCCTAATAGCACAGTGGAGCGGACGGTAGAGATTTTGCGCTTTGTCTCGTCCTATTGTCTCGGCACAATCTATCGCATTCTCTTTGGCCCTTAGCAAATTTGGCCCTTAGCAACGCCTTAAAATCGCCTCAAGTTAAACGGCCTTGGGCAACCAAACGGCCTCATTGCGCTGGGGTACCGCGAGCTGACTGGGCATACTCTGGCGAAACGACTGGTAGTAGTCTTTGTGAGCCTCGGTATGGAGGGTGCGCAGCATGGCGATCGGGTCGTCGTGGTGATCTACCCGCAGGTCCAGGTGGGGATAGGGCATTTTATCCATCACGTAGAGGGCGGCAGACTGGCGACCGCGCTTGTCACCGCCGGCGGCTTCACCCGCTTCTAGGGCCAGCAGCAGGCGATCGCTCAAGCCCACCCCTTCACCCCGATGAAAGGCTTCGGCCATCGCCTCCAGCACCCCTGCCCCAGCCAGCATATTCCCCGCTACAGAAACATTGTCAAAGGTGCGGTGCCCCGCCCAGCCGGTGCAGTCACAGCCCGTCCAGGCGGCGGTGTGACCGGTGTGGTCCACCAGGTGCACCTGGCGCTGGTCGCGCTCGCCGTCATTCTCCAGCAGCCACTCCAGCACCACTTCGGCAGAGGCCTCGCTGAAGGGGCTTTCGGTGGCTTGCCGCCGCTCTAGCAGCTCTAGCCCCCAAATGCCCAGCAGCGGGTTGGTCTGGGCCTGGGTGGCGATCGCCCCCACTCCCGCCCGCGCATGGGGCACCAGCGCCCCCACCGCCAGGTGCTTGGTGGCCACCGCCACCCCGGTCATGCCCGTCTGGGGGTCCCACGCAACAATAGAAAACGTCATAGTAAGGCTGGATTTATATAAGGTGTATGCAGTGCACAGCGCTAGGGCAATTGTTAACGGATTCTAAACTCAAGACTGTGGCGAATCATACGATTATTCCCGGCCTCCCTGCGACTTCTTTCTTTCAACTCCGCTCAGGGAGCGGGAAGGTTCCTGAGCGGAGGGGATTGGCGTTCATCCATAGCTTTCTCAGCGGCGGCACCCAAGGGAGCAAAGGCCCAACCCTTGAGTTTTGCTAAAAAAAGCCCCCCAAGCCACCCTAAGCCCCTTAGCATGACCACTTCAACCCCGGAGAATCACGACTATGTGTGGTATTGGCGGCGTTATGTACGCAGACCCGGCCCGGCCCATTGAGCCCCAGGTTTTGGTTGGCATGGCGGCCATTCAGCACCACCGGGGGCCAGACGGCTTTGGCTGCGACATTGTGGAGGGCCGGGGGGTCGGCTTTACTCACGCTCGCCTGTCGATTATTGATTTAAATCCGGAGCGGGGCCGGCAGCCCTTTCGCTCGGAGGACGGGCAGTTTTTGATTGCCCACAACGGCGAATTTTACGACTACAAGCGACTGCGGGCCGACCTTACCTCCCGGGGCTACACCTTTCGCACCAAGAGTGACACCGAGCTGGTGCTGCACCTAACCGATCGCTTTGGGCTCGACGGCGCGCTACCCTACCTGCGGGGCGAGTTTGCCTTTGCGGTCTACGAACGCCAGCAGGATCGGCTGACCCTGGTGCGCGATCGCTTTGGCGTTAAGCCCCTATTCTACAGCCTCACCCCCGAGGGCCTGGTGTTTGGCTCGGAAATCAAAGTGGTGATGGCCCACCCGACGATGCAGCGACGGTTTTCGGCCGAGGGACTATTTCACCAGCTGATGCAGACCATGGTGCCGGGCACCACCGGCTTTGAGGGCATTTACGCGGTGGAACCGGGGCAAAAGGTGGTAGTGCAGCGCCGCGATGGCCAGCTCACGCTGCACAAAGAACAGTACTGGGATCTCGATTTTCCGCTGCTGGGCACCCGGCCCCAGCGCAGCGACGACGACTATATGGAAGAGCTGCGCCAGCGGTTTGTGGAGGCGATTCAGCTGCGGCTGGAGGCCGATGTGCCGGTGGCCTGCTACCTGTCGGGGGGGATCGACTCCTGCACCATTTTAGGGGTGGCCGCCGCCTGCCAGCAGTCGCCGGTTAAAGCGTTCACCATCGGCTTTGACGACAGCGACTACGACGAAACCGCGATCGCCCGCGAAATGGCCATCGCCGTAGGGGCCGATCAGGACATTCTCACCGTCGATGGCACCCAGCTCTACGACCACTTTGCCCGCACCCTGTGGCACACCGAGCGCAGCATCTACAACACGTTCACCGTCGCCAAGCTGCTGATGAGTGAGCACGTGAATGCGGCAGGCTACAAAGTGGTGGTCACCGGAGAGGGCTCCGACGAGCTGTTTGCGGGCTACCCCCAGCTGCGGCTGGATATGATTCGCCACGGCATGGGCCATGCCAGCGCCCAAGAGCGGGCCGACCTAGAGGCCTGGCTAGCGGAGAGCAACAAATTGTTTAAAGGCAACCTGCTGGCCGAAAATCCCTTAGAGGATGCGGCCCTAACTGCGGTGGTTGGGTTTACGCCCAGCTGCCTACAGTCGTGGTTGAGTTCGGCTGAGCGGGTGCCGGAGCTGCTCCATCCCCAGTACCGAGAAGCCTTGGGCGACTACTCGCCCGGTGCCGCGATCGCCGCCGCCCTGGACGAAGAACAGCTGCGCGATCGCCATCCCCTCGACAAAGCCCAGTACGTGTGGATCAAGACCCAGTTTGAGTCGCAGGTGCTGGGCTGGGCGGGCGATCGCGTCGATATGGCCAACTCGCTAGAGGCGCGCCCCGCCTTTTTGGACCACCCTTTGGTAGAATTTGCCGTCACCCTGCCCCCCAGCCTGCGCTTTCGCGGCTACCAGGACAAATACATTCTGCGCGAAACCATGCGTGAGCTGCTGCCCGAAACCCTCTACAAGCGGCAAAAATTCGCCTTTATGGCCCCCCCTTCCCACACCGACCAGGTCAAACAGCGGGCCATGCAAGACCTGGCCCAGACCTACCTCAGCCGCGACGCGGTAGACTCCGCTGGCCTGCTCGACCACGGCGCGGTGCAGACCGTGCTCCGCCGCCACCAAGCACCCGCCACCCCTGTAGCCGAACGGGTGCAGCTCGATGCGGTGATCAACCACCTGTTGAGCGTACAAATTCTGCATCAGCGCTTTATGGCTCAGGATATTGCTGAGCTGGCGCAGCAGCAGGCCCAAGACCTGGGCTGGGTCGAGCGGCTAAGTGCGGCTAGCGGTCTGTCAAGCTAAGGAATTATTGCTGCGCTCGGTGTGCCACAGGGTGCGGCTCGTCTCAGTGCGAAGAATTATTGAGGTATCACTGGTTACATAAGTTGCCCTGGGCACCTTGGGAGAGAACCCACTGAGGTAGCGCGATCGCGCCCTTATCTGCCATGAACAATGCTCTACTGACTTCCCTCCGCAACGCCGACGGTCGCTACCTGACCGATGCCGAGCTGCGCCCCTTCGACCAAATGATGGACGCGTTTCAAACCCGTATGAGCCTCTACAACCACGTTCGGGATCACGGCAAAGATTTGGTGCTCAACACCCTGCGGCGGCTGATGCAAACCCCCCACCGCCAGGTGGTGCAGGAGCATGCCCAGAAGTGCCAGCGGGATATGCTCTTTACGCTGGAGTATATCTCCAAGGGCATTTTGCTCCACGACGAAGAGGGCTTTATGGAAGAGTACCTGGTGTGGATGCAGAATATTATTCGCGCCTTTCATCGCCAGAGTGCCTGCGTGGTGGCCTACCGG
>DASQNN010000362.1:0-7532 GCA_035644955.1 Nodosilinea sp.
AATCTTGGCATCGGCTTGAGCTTGCCGGTCTCAAAGCTGAAGAAAGCAGACTTAGTGAACCTGTTGGCAGCTGCTTGAGGGGCTAGATCGGCTAAGGGCTGTAGGGCAGCATTCTAACTAAGGTATTGCGCCCTCTGCACCATCGGTGCGATACCCTGAAGGCAACCCTACGGCCATTACCCATGCTGGATTTACAGCAGTTTTACGACGCCTGCGACCCCACCCAGCCACTGCGGGGCAAGCGCTACTACATTGACTTTTCAACGGTGCGCGGCGGCGACATTGTGCAAGAGCTAGAGCGCAAGATCGCTCGCCTGGCCCGCAACCGCCCCACTACCCAGCTGTTTACCGGCCACATTGGCTGCGGCAAATCGACTGAGCTGTTTCGCCTTCAGGATGCTCTGGTGCGGCGCAGCTACGAGGTGGTTTACTTTGAGTCAGACCGCGACCTGGAGATGGCCGATGTAGAAATTTCCGATATTTTGCTCAGTATTGCCCACAACATTAGTGAGCACCTCGACAAAATCGGCATTGCTACCCGGCCCACCTATCTGCAAAATCTATTTCAAAATTTGGCCGATACCCTGCGCACCCCGATGGAAATCTCCGACGTGAGCTTTTCGGCGGGCATTGCCAGCATTACCGCCTCAGCTAAGCAAAGCCCCGACATGCGCAGTCAGCTGCGGCAGTACCTAGAGCCGCGCACCCGCAGCATTATCACCGCCATTAACGACGAGCTGCTGACCCCGGCCAACGATCGCCTGCAAGAGCAGGGCAAAAACCGCCTGGTGGTGATTATGGACAACCTCGATCGCATCGACAGCGCCCCGCGCTCCCAGGGGCGGCTGCAATCGGAGTACATCTTTGTGGACCGGGGCGAGCAGCTCAGGCAGCTCGACTGCCACCTGGTCTACACCATTCCGCTGGAGCTGATGTTTTCGAACGACCTGGTGCGGCTGTCAAATCGGTTTGGCACCAACCCCATGGTGCTACCCATGGTGCCGGTGTGCGATCGCAAAGGCAACCCCGACGGGCCGGGTATGGCGCTGCTGCGGCAGATGGTACTAATTCGCGCCTTTCCCGATCTAAACGTAAACCAGCGGATCGATGCCGTCGGCCATGTGTTTGACGATATCGCCACCCTCGATCGCCTCTGCCAGGTTAGCGGTGGCCATATGCGCAACCTAATTCGCCTGCTAGACGGCTGTCTGCGCAAGCAAGACCCACCCTTTTTGCGCGATACCCTGGAGGCGGTGATTCGCAACGAGCGCGATAGCCTGATGGGCCTGGTCAGCAACCATGAGTGGGATCTGCTGCTGCAAGCGGTCTCCCGCCAAGATGTGCAGGGCGACGAAGACTACAACATTTTGGTGCGCAGTCTGTTTTTGTACGAGTACCGCGATGCCCAGGGCCGCTGGTTTGGCCTCAACCCCCTGCTGGCCGAAACCGATCGCTACCGCAGCTGGCTGGCCCAGCAGCCCGGCCATGAATAGCGCTAGTTCAGGGGCACCCTACACCACCGCCGAAATTTTGGCCCACAACCAGGCTGCTCTGGCGGAGCTAGAGCGGGCCATTACCCTCAGGCCCCACCGATTTTCGCTGGTGCTGGCCCGATGCAACTATTCGCGCTTGCAGCGCCTGGTGGCCGACCATTTGCAGACCAACACTCCCCTGGTAGAGAAGGCATTGCCCGCCCAAATTTCGACTCTGCTACAGGCGCTTACCCTGGCCCCCGGCCAGCCCCAGCCCCCGGCCTTGATGGTGACCAAGCTAGAGCAGGTGCAGAACCTGACGGCGGTGTTTAAAGCCGCCAACCTGGGCCGCAATGCTTTTGCTCAGGCGCTGCCGTTTCCGGTGGTGCTGTGGGTGAGCGATCGCACCCTGGCCAGTCTCAACCGCCACGCTCCCGACTTCAAGAGCTTTGCCGCCGCCCCCATTCCCTTCGAGTATCCGCCCGGGGAGCTGATTTACTCGCTCCATGCCAATGCCAACGACCTGTTTGCCACCATGCTCTCCCTGGGGGACGACAGCCCCTACCACACCGAGGGCTTTGACTACCAGCCGGGGTCGGCCCTGCGCGCCGAGCTAGAGTTTGCCCTGGCCGATATCGCCCAAACCCACGCCGCCATCGACGGCGAACTCAAGGCCAGCCTCGATTTTCTCAAGGGCCGCGACGCCCTGGGCCGCAGCGACCTCGACGTCGCCCGCTACCACTTCGAGCAGAGCCTGGGGTACTGGCAAAAAGCGACCCACTCCGCCCCACTCTCCCACTCCCTCACTCCCCCTCTCTCCCCCTCTCCCCTCATCCCCCCGCCCCCCCACCCCCGCCAAAAACAAGCCGTGCTGCTCTTTTATCTGGGGGTCACCTGCCGCAGCCAGGCGGTGCTGCAGCGGATAGTGTACGAGCGTTTACTGCACAAAGCCGAGGGGTACTTCAGCGCCTGTCTGCGAATTCTGCGCGACCTGCAGCAGCCCGACCTGGTGGGTAAGTTTATCCACGCCCTGGCGGAGGTGCAGCAAAAGCTGGGGGCCTGGGCCGCCCTGGCCCGCACCGCCGAGGAAGGGCTGGTTTTGCACCGCCAAGACCCCATTCGGCTGGCCCGTGACCACGGCTACCTAGCGGAGGTCGCCCTGGCCCACGGCGAGGCCGCTGCCGCCCAGGCCCAGGCCGAGCGCGCCCTAGAAATACTGGCGATCGCCGGTGCCCTCAATGTGAGTGCCCAGTCCGATGAGGGGGCGATCGCCCTGCCGGTAGATCTGGCGGTGGCCAACCAGTATCAGCGGGGCTGGTACCTCTACCTGCTGGGGCGGGTGCACATTGCCCAGGGCCAGGCCGAGGCCGCGATCGCCCTGCTCGAAGAGGCCGCCATCCACACCGATCCCAAAACCGATCTGCCCCTTCACCGCAGCATTCTGCAAACCCTGCAAAAGCAGCACTACCGGCAAAAAAACTACCGTGAGTCCTTTGGGGTCAAGCTCAAGCAGCGCCAGGTTGACACCCGCTTTCGGCTGCGGGCCTTTATTGGGGCCGACGAAATTCAGCCCCGAGACACGCTGCTCGCCACGGCCGATCGCTCGACCCAGGCCCTGCTGGCCACCGAAATGCAGGCCTCCGGCCGCCAGGTCGATGTCGAGGCCCTCACCGACCGCCTAGAGCAGGCTCGCTACCCGCTGATTGTGATCCACGGGCCGTCGGGGGTGGGCAAAAGCTCGATTCTCTACGCCGGGCTGATCCCCGCCCTGGGCAAGTCGTTTCCCGAGGGTCGATCGACTCTGCCGGTGCTGGTCAAGGGCTACCGCGACTGGGCCGACGAGGTCAACCAGGCCCTGGCCTATGCCCTCCAGCAGCAAAACGCCGCCGATGGCGACGGCATTCCCCCCGCCGCCCCCATCGACCAGGCCGACCTGCTCAATCGCCTCAAACGCCTCACCGAGCAGAGCTACCGACAACTTGTGCTGATCTTCGACCAGTTTGAGGAGTTTTTTGCGGAAGCCGTGGATCTGCCCCAGCGGCGCAGTTTCTACGCCTTTTTAATCGACTGTTTAAACACCCCCTACCTGAAGGTGGTGCTGGCTCTGCGGGAAGACTACCTCCACTACCTGCTCGAAATTGAGCGCGGCTTTGACCTCGACATTCTCAACAACGACATTCTCAGCCGCGACTACCGCTACTACCTGGGCAACTTTAAAGCCGACGATGCCCGCGCGCTGATTCGCCGCCTCACCGACGATGCCCACTTTTACCTCGAAACCGGCCTGATCGATCGCCTGGTGGCCGACCTGGCGACCGAGATCGGCGAGGTGCGCCCTATCGAGCTACAGGTGGTGGGGGCGCAGCTGCAGCGCCAGGACATTGATACGCTGGCCGAATACCTGGACCTGGGCAACCACCCCAAGGAAACTCTAGTGCAAAACTTCTTGGGCACTGTCGTCCACGACTGCGGCCCTGAAAACGCTGGGTTGGCCCGCCTGGTGCTCTACTTGCTCACCGACATCGACCGCGAAAACCGTCCCTACCGGCCTCAAAAAAGCCGCGAAGATCTTGAAGAAGAGCTGCGCCTGCGCGGAGCTACCTACCAGGCCGACCAGCTTGACCTGGTGCTCGACATTCTGGTGGGGTCGGGGCTGGTGTTTTTGCTGCCCGATATCCCCATCGATCGCTACCAGCTCGTGCACGATTACCTGGTCAGCTACGCCCGCCGAGAAGCCCCAGCCCATCTGATCAAAAAGCTGCACCGGGGGTTGGGTGGGTCAGATCAGCGCCAGTAGAGGTGTCACACCAGATAGACCAATGGCCGTTCCCTCTCCGGAGGGGATGGCCACCTGCTGTTTTGTTTCAAAGAACTATCAGAGAACTACGGGAAACTAGACGACGGCAGCGGCGGCCAGATAACCCATGGCTTCGAGCTTGCCAATCACCTGGGCGACGCTCTCTTCGACGCTTTGGTGGTCGGTGTGGCAGTGCACCTCGGGATCCAGGGGAGCTTCGTAGGGGTCATCAATGCCGGTGAACTGCTTGATTTCGCCAGCCCTGGCCTTTTTGTAGAGGCCCTTGACGTCGCGGTCTTCGCAGACGCTGAGGGGGGCGTCGACATAGACTTCAACGAAATCACCAATGCGATCGCGCACTGCATCTCGCGCTTCGCGGTAGGGCGAAATCGCCGACACCAGCACCACCACGCCGTTGCGGGTCAGCAGGTGCGAGACAAAGCCAATGCGGCGAATGTTTTCGTCTCGGTCTTCTTTGCTAAAGCCCAGACCCTTGGTGAGGTTGGTACGCACAATGTCGCCGTCGAGCACCTCAAGCTGGCAGCCCCGCTGACGCAGTTCGGCTTCTAGGGCGCTGGCAATGGTCGACTTACCCGACCCGCTCAACCCCGTAAACCAAATCGTTACCCCACGCTGCGCTGTTGCCATTAACCCAACTCCTTAACTGCTCTATAAATTAAACCATTTACTGGGCCACCCCTTTCACTGGCTACCAACCTTAGCGGTTAGCTTTTTCTGACCCTTGCGGCTGCCAAACTGGTGGGCATACACGTAGGTGAGTTCGCCGCCCAAAAAGAAGATTTGGCTGGTGAGGTAAATCCACAGCATGAGCACCATCACCCCGCCCACCACGCCGTAGGAGCGGAACTGACTGCCCAAGCTAACAACGCTATTGCTGATCAGCTGCTGCAGAATGAGCCACAGCACAGCGGTAAACAGTGCCCCCAGCCACACATCGCGCCAGGCTACCCGAGTGCTGGGCAAGGTTTTGTAGAGCACCATAACCACCAGAGTCAGAGTTACAAAGGAAACCCCCAGCCGCAGCCATGACAGCAGCTGCACCTGGTCGATCGCCAGGACCGACACCCACTGGTTGACCCCCTCTAGCAGCCGCGTCACCGTATCGATCGCAATATTTGACAGCAGCGACACAAAGATTAGGCTGGTCGCTCCCATGACCAGCAAAAAGGCGAGAAACCGCCGCCACAAAAAGATAAAAGCCACTTCTCCCATGCCGTCAAAGCGGTGGTGGCGAGGTTTAGTGTGCCAAATTTTGTCAAAGGACCGGCTCAGCGCCCCAAAAAAACCGCTGGAGGTAAACAGCAAAATGCCAAACCCGACAATGCTGGCGCTGGTTCTGCCCGTGTGAAACTCCGTCAGCGTGGCCTGCACCAGCGGAAAGGCATCGGGGGGCAGGGTTTCTTGGGCAAAGATGAGCACGGTATTGTAGGCGACGGTGTTGGGACCAATCAGAAAACCCACAATACTCAGCGACACCAAAATCATGGGAAACATCGAAAACAAGGCGTAGTAGGCGAGGGCCGCACCCATCTCAAGACAGTCGTCTTGCTGCCACTTCATCAGGGTGCGGCCAATCAGCTTGGTGCCCGCTGCCTGGCCCACTCGATGCTTGAAAAAATCGAGCATAGCCGCGTAGTTGATCCAGTGGTGTGCCAACGACCATGCGCGTCGCCAATGCCCAAACCGCGCCAGTTGTCTCCTCATTCTACCGACCTTGTTTGCCCGCTAGAGTGTTTGCCAGCTACACATTGGCACAAAACAGAAAAAGTAGAGCACCATAGGGAAAAATTGGCCCATTTGAGGCGATCGCCCCGGCCCTGCTAAGGTTGTAGCCCCTCAGCGCTATAGATACCATCGTGTCAAACCCTTGCCGTTAACGACGGGCTACTGTGGCAGTTTTCTCAGGGGGTGGGGGAATCTCCCTGGGCTGCTCGAAAATTAAGCAATCTACTCACCGCCGCCTTTTTTTCTTCTTTCCTTTTTTATTCTCCCTCGCCCCCATCTACGGATCTTTCTATGACTACCGAAACCCTAACCTACGGCGTTCACTCTGAAGTGGGTAAGCTGCGCCAGGTGATGGTGTGCTCGCCGGGTTTGGCCCACCAGCGCCTTACCCCCAGCAACAAAGACGACCTGCTGTTTGACGATGTGCTATGGGTAGAGATGGCCCAGCGCGACCACGCCGACTTTGTGCTGGAAATGCGATCGCGCGGCATTGACGTGCTCGAAATGCACGAGATGCTGGCGGAAACTGTGGCCATCCCCGCAGCAAAAAAGTGGATTCTCGACCAGCAGATTGTGCCCAACGAGGTGGGCCTGGGCCTGGTAGAAGACGTGCGCGCCTTTTTAGACGAGCTGCCCCCCCAAAAGCTGGCGGAATACCTGATCGGCGGCTTGGCGGTTTACGACATGCCCCTCGACTTTGGTAGCGAACTGCTGAAGCTGGCCCAGGACAACGACGGCCACGCGGGCTACCTGCTGCCGCCCTTGCCCAACACCCTCTATACCCGCGACACCACCTGTTGGATCTACGGCGGCGTCACCCTCAACCCGCTCTACTGGCCCGCCCGCCACGAGGAGACAATTCTCACCGCCTCAATTTATAAATTTCACCCCAGCTTTGTGAATGCCGACTTTCAGATCTGGTGGGGCGACCCCACCGAGTACCACGGCACCGCCACCCTTGAGGGCGGCGACGTGATGCCCCTTGGCAAGGGCATTGTGCTAGTGGGCATGAGCGAGCGCACCTCCTACCAGGCGATTACCCAGGTGGCGGCGAACCTATTTGCCCAAGGTGGAGCCGAGCGGGTGATTGTGGCGGGCATGCCCAAGCTACGAGCGGCCATGCATTTGGATACGGTGTTTACGTTTTGCGATCGCGACCTGGTCACCCTGTTTCCGCCGGTCATGGAGCAGGTGGTGCCCTTCTCGATTTACCCCAGCGACAAGCCCCGGGGCTACGACATTGTCAAAGAAGAGAAATCCTTTGTCGATGTCGTGGCCCAGGCTCTAGGCCTTCCCAAGCTGCGGGTGGTGGCAACCGGCGGCAACGCCTACCAGGAGCAGCGCCAGCAGTGGGACAGCGGCAACAACGCCGTCTGCCTAGAGCCGGGGGTGGTGGTGATGTACGACCGCAACACCATCACCAATACCGCCCTGCGCCAAGAGGGCATTGAAGTCATCACCATTGTCGGGGCCGAACTGGGGCGCGGGCGCGGCGGCGGCCACTGCATGACCTGCCC
>DASQNN010000363.1:0-2946 GCA_035644955.1 Nodosilinea sp.
GCGATCGCACCTGGGCACAGTTCAAGCTGATCAAACAGGGCTTGGAAGACTGCCCTGGGGTGCGGCTGTTTTATTACAACCGCACGGTGGAGGTGCTGATGCCAGGGCGCGATCACGAGTTTTTTAAGTCGGTGATCGGATTCTTGCTAGAACTCTTTTTTGTGGAACAAGGCATCGACTTTTACCCTACCGGGTCGATGGATCAAGAGCGGGAGGGCGAAGCCTTTGCCCAGGCCGATGAGTCGTACTGTATGGGTGGCCCTAAGCCGACCCCTGACCTTTCTATTGAGGTGACTTTCACCAGCGGCAATCTCACCAAATTGGCACGATATCGCGTGCTCGGCGTGCCAGAAGTCTGGTTTTGGGAAGATGGACTGCTGAGTCTGTATCATTTGGAGACAGACGGCTATCGCCGGATTGATCGCAGTCAGATCGCTGAGTTGTCGAGACTGGATATTGATCTGTTTTGCCGCTGTGTGTTGATGGCTGAGACCTCTCGTCTAGAGGCGGCTCGGGCATTTCGGCGAGGAATTCAGGCAGGATAGGCGGTGTAAGATATCGAGCATTCTGATGTTGGATCGAGTGCCCATGACAACTCCCTTTCGCGTTGGTGTAGCTGGCCCAGTAGGGTCCGGCAAGACGGCCCTGGTAGATAGCCTGTGCAAGGCACTGCGCGATCGCTACTCCATTGCCGTGGTCACCAACGACATCTATACCCAGGAAGACGCCCAGTTTTTAGTCCGTAGCCAGGCCCTTAGCCCCGATCGCATTGTCGGGGTCGAGACCGGGGGCTGCCCCCACACCGCCATCCGCGAAGACGCCTCAATGAACCTGGTAGCGATCGAAGACTTAGAAGCTCGCTTTCATCCGCTGGATCTGGTGTTTGTAGAGAGCGGCGGCGACAACCTGGCCTCGACCTTTAGCCCCGAGCTGGTAGATTTAACCCTTTACGTGATCGATGTGGCGGCTGGCGACAAAATTCCTCGCAAGGGCGGGCCGGGCATCACCAAGTCTGACTTTCTGGTGATCAACAAAATCGATCTGGCGCCGATGGTGGGGGCCAGTCTAGAGGTGATGGAGCGGGATGCCCGGAAGATGCGGGGCGATCGCCCCTTTGGCTTTACCAATCTCAAAACCCAAGCGGGTCTGGCCACTGTCATAGACTTTATTGGTTATCATGCTGCGGCAGAGCATTCGGCAGAGCATTCGGCAGAGCTAACCGGCGCCGGGCCAAGTTAAGGTGAGCGGCTTGGTCAACGAAACTCACTCAGAGTGAGACAGGTCTCGTTGACCGAGCCATAGCCAACCGGCAAAAACCGCCATGTTGGACTCTAGCTAACGGCCTAAGATCTTTGTTCTTGGGGGATCTTAACCCTTGGAATTCGCGCAGGGGTTGGCCCGTCTAAACAGCCCTAAACCCTAAATCCATCTTAAGGATGATGGCAACGTTCCCCAAATCCCAGAAACGTTACAAAAACGTGGGGGTTTTGGTATCTTGCGCTACATTTACTGCCAATCACTAATTCTAATATCCACTCTGACGGTCTACGTGCATTTTCGGAATTTTCGGTTAGACATCTTCCATTAAATGAGTCAGGAGCGAGGTTGAATGGTAACTCGATTTAATCGACGTAAGTTTTTGGTGTACGGGTCTGCGACCCTGGGCACCTCTGTGTTGCTCAAGGCCTGTGGCGGCACCACCACCACTGACACTGGCGCTACCGGTACCGGCACCGACACGGCTGCTGCCGATGGCGAAACCATCAAGGTGGGCATTCTTCACTCCCTCAGCGGCACCATGGCCATTAGTGAAACCACCGTGGTCGATGCTGAGCAGCTGGCTATCAAAGAAATCAACGCCGCCGGCGGGGTTTTGGGCAGACAAATCGAGGCCGTGGTAGAAGACGGTGCCTCTGACTGGCCCACCTTTGCCGAGAAAGCTGAGAAGCTGATCGACCAAGACGAGGTAGCCGTGGTATTTGGCTGCTGGACCTCGGCCAGCCGTAAGGCTGTGCTGCCGGTGTTTGAGTCGAAGGACCACATGCTGTGGTACCCCGTGCAGTACGAGGGCCAAGAGTGCTCCAAAAACATTTTCTACACCGGGGCCGCCCCCAACCAGCAGATTGAACCGGCCGTAGATTGGCTGCTGGAGAACAAGGGCAAAGACTTCTTCCTGGTGGGTTCTGACTATGTCTTTCCCCGTACCGCCAACACCATCATTAAAGAGCAGCTGACGGCTAAGGGCGGCAACACCCTGGGTGAAGACTACCTGCCCTTGGGCAACACCGAGGTCACCCCCATCATCACCAAAATTAAGGCAGCCATGCCCAACGGCGGCGTGATTTTCAACAGTCTCAACGGTGACAGCAATGTGTCCTTCTTCAAGCAGCTCCAGGGCGCTGGCATGGGGCCTGACCAATACCCCGTGATGTCGGTGAGCGTGGCCGAGGAAGAAGTGCGTCAGATTGGCCCAGAGTTTCTGGTCGGCCACCTGGCTTCCTGGAACTACTTCCAAACCGTAGAGACCCCCGAAAACGAGAAGTGGGTGGCCGACTTCAAGGCCGAATTTGGCGACGATCGCGTTACCAACGACCCCATGGAAGCCGCTTACATCATGGTCTACCTGTGGAAGCAGGCGGTGGAAGCTGCCGGCACCTTTGACATTCCTGAGGTGCGCGCGGCGGCCTACGGCCAGGAAATGGCTGCGCCCGAAGGCCAGGTGACCATGAATGCCAACCACCACCTGTCGAAAACCGTGCGGCTTGGGGAAGTCATGGATGACGGCATGTTCAACATTGTTTGGGAAACCGATGGCCCCATCGAACCCCAGCCCTGGAACCAGTTTGTGCCCGACACCACTGGCTTCGCCTGCGACTGGTCTGACCCAGCCAAGGGTGGCAGATTCGAAATCTAGGTTTAGGCTGTAGCCGCGATCGCGGTGCTGTC
>DASQNN010000364.1:0-2767 GCA_035644955.1 Nodosilinea sp.
ATCTGTATATCTGGGCCGGTAATTCCTGGCTCACTTGTATGGGATATTAAAAAGATAATTTTCAACCATAAATTTAAGTATCATAAGGAAAGAAAATATGGCCACCATGAGTCCAAAAATATTACAGGAATTATAGTAACTCCTGAAAGAATAATGGCTCGCAAAGGTCAACACAAGAAACTGCGAGAATTGCGGAAGAGTGCGCTTCAGGTAAAGAGTTTGGCAAGCCTTTGTAAAATAAACTTACAAATTGAAGGTTTAGAAAACTACATTACTCAAGTTGAAGAGTGTAATTAGTCTGGATTCTGGTAACAAAAGTTAGGGGTAGTGTAGACCTAAGCATGCGACGCTTTGATGGCACTCTCCAGCTCAATTGGACCATCCATACTCTGCCTGATTGACGGCATAGAACGCCGGAACCTCGTCAACTTGGGCGGCGCTTAAGTTCTATTCTTCTGCCACTTGCTCCTTCGATAGCTTCCACTGGTGACTTAGGTAAAAAGCATCTTCCTTTGTCATAGCGCGATCGCATCCATCAAAATCCGATCGCGAATCAATCTGTGCAGCGTAATTGTCTCTGTTACATCGACCGATCGCCTAAGCAAATCTTCTAAATCTTGCTTGAGAGCAATGTGATTCAGCAAGCTTCGGCCTGGCTCTAGATCGACTAAAAAATCGACATTACTATCTGATTGGGCTTCTCCACGAGCTACCGAGCCAAAGACCCGTACATTAGAAGCGCCATACTTTTCAGCCAGTGCCAGGATTTTGGCACGATTGGCTTTAAGACTGTCTAGCGATACAACGACATCGTTCATAGATTACCCTTCCCTCCTGCAAAGCCCTGGTGGTGATGTGGTTGCGGCTGCCATTCCAGTCCTCCACCTCCTGTTGGCTGTAAAGCAAAATATCCGTCGGCATCCCAAACTGGCCCACCGCTTTTGAAATACGGGTTACTTCCTTAATGCGACTGCGGTGCGGCCCAAACCCCGCCGCCGTCACCACCAGCAAATCTACATCTGAGTGCGGCCCCGCCCCCCGCGCCTGTGAGCCAAACAGCACAATTTGCTCCGGGGCCACTGCCTGCACAATGGCCTCCGTCATCTGTTCCAGCAGCTCTGGCGTCAGTGAAGGAAGGGCTACCATGCCCATAGTTTAGCCACTATCCCGTCCAAGCAATATCATCCAAGTTGGGTTCGGTTGGCGCTTGAGCTGGCAGGTTTGTGACCGTCTTTGGCTGGCTGGCTTGCGCCTGGGCGACATCGCTATCCTTCGACTGCTTCCGCTTGATAAAAGCAGACGCCGCCGACTCCTCTGGGGCCAGCGATCGCAGAAACCAATCCAGCGTCTCTTGAGACAGCCAGCCGTGCAACACTGCCAGCGCCCCGATTCTCAGCCCCGCCTGGGCCTGCTCTTGCAGCAGGGCCTCTACCTGCTGAGCACTCAGCAACCCCGCCTGCTGAAAGTAATAGCCGATGGGGCGATCCCGACCGACTTTGGCAAGCTTCGGCCACTGCTCAGCAAAAAACTCAATGGCGTCGCGCTTGACCCACCCGCGCAGCTCAAGAATGTCGCCGATTCTCATGTCGGGCTGCCATTTTTGATCTTGAAGCACCACCTCAAGCTGCCCCGGAGAGAGCAAGCCTGCCCGCTGCAACGTTTCGCCGAGGGGTCTGGTTTTAGGCTGAGCTGGCATGGCTAACGGGTCGAGGAAGAGGGCAATGTTCTCTATTATACTTTGCGCTCTTGGGTCGCGTTCTTGGCTCACGGTCAGCGCAGCCATTGGTTTAACCAAGATGTTCGCCCTAACCAATTTTCGGTCGTTGTCTCCTGCAACAATTGATCCAGCGCCCTAATTAAGTTGGCTAAGCTCCAGCTACTCTGCGCCGCCAAAACAATACCACTGTGCTCAGGGTACTGCACAGCCAGCGCCAGAAAATCCTTGACGTTGAAGGTGAAAATGCACCTGCCCTCGGCCGTTGCCTTGAGAAGCTGTGTTTCATCGCTAGCATTCTCTGGCATCCAGGGGTTGGGCGTTCGGGTCACATCATGCCCCCGCGAAACGAGGGCCGAATGCAGCGCCTTAATCGAGGTATCCGCATCCAGGTGAAGTTTAGGGCTAGGCATGTGCCCCTTCGATCGCACTCTCCAGTGCGATCGCACCATCCATCTCCGCCTGGTTAGCGGTATAGAACACCAGAGCATCGTCAATTTGGGCAGCGCTCAGGTTATATTCTTCCGCCAGTTGCTCCTTCGATAGCCCCCACTGGTGAGCTGCGATCGCTATCGTCTGCACCCTGATGCCAGTGCCTGCCACCACAGGCACCCGTTGACCGCTAGCCCCCTGGCGATAGGCAACATGGGGAAATGTGCAATCAGTGAATTGATGCTTGAGTTCGGCAATCTTTTCGGCCACGGCCCACAGAATAAACTCGTCGAGGGCGATGCCCTGACTACTGGCCCATTGGGCGGCCTCTTGCTGAAGCTGAAGCGGCAGGTTGACCGGATAGGTTGCCATGCTTAGACCAAGCTGACTGATGGCATCATCCTAGCAGGGGTGATCGCCCCCCGGCCCAATCGCCATTCCCCCACTACAATTGCCCTCAACCTGGCCTAATGTAGAGAGAAACCCGGCCAGAAACGGTGACCTGGGCGCAGTGCCCAGGGCCAAATCTGCGATAATAACCCGAATCATCCTTCACTCCTAAATTAACCCCAGGCCGTGACAGACACCAAAAGCTACAAAGACACCGTTCTGCTGCCCCAG
>DASQNN010000365.1:0-11763 GCA_035644955.1 Nodosilinea sp.
GGCTACGGCCAGATTCTCAAGGGGATTCAGCGGCCTACTACGGTAGTATTTGGCCAGAGCAGCCAGTTCAATCGGCCAGAAGATTTGGCCTTTTTGCAGGCGAGTTTGCCCCAGGCCGAGCGGGTAACCCTGGCCGGGGGGCACGATCTACCCCTCGAAGCTCCTGGGGGATTAGCCCAGGTCATTCGCGCTGTCCTGGCTCCCGAGAACCCATCCACAACACCCTCAACGGAGCCCCGCCCATGCCCCTGACCCGCCAGTTGGCCATTCTGTGGGAAATTCCCCTGGGGCTGTTGTCCTTTGGGTTTTCGCGGCTGGTGAAAGGCATCCTGACGTTGATCAGCCGCTACTACAACCCCACCGACATTAAGGTTGAAGCCGACTGGCAGGTGGTGTCGGCAGACTTTTTGCAGTCGCCCCTCAAGCTGCTGTGGACCATGAGCCGGGCGCGGTGGAATTTGCACGCCCTGATTGCGATCGCAGGCCCATTCACCGTGCAGTCTGAGATTACGCTAGATGTGCGATCGCTCTGGCAGTCGGCCCCCACCTGGACGGCGGTGGTCTATACCCTCAAGGGCTACAAAACTCTGACCAGCATCAGCTCCCTTACGGTGCCCCCTGACCAAGACACCGCCACCATTGACCTACCCCCAGGGCGCTACCTGGTAGGGTTGCGCCACTACGACTGGCGCAACCCGGTACAGCTGCCCACTATTACCGTCGATGGTACCCCGGCCCTGGCCTCAGAAACGCGATCGGCCCCGCCCGACTTTAATCAGTTTTATCGTGGGCTGGCCTCCCGCCGTAGCCTACTGTTCAGCGCGCTGAATTTCTACGTCTACCCTCTACTACGCTGGATGCAGTGGTTGCCGCAGTCGGTGGTTAAACCGATTTTCCTGCCCGTCCCCAACCCAGAAACTCACTTTTTCTACGGTGCCCTGGATCGAGGCGAACAACTCACCATTGACCTGCCCGCTGCTCTGCGGGACACCCACAGCCTTTATTTCAGCCTTTACAGCCGCGACTGCTTCCCCATGGATTGGTACCCCATTACCGCCGACCATCACACCACCAAGCCCTTGCCCGAAAAGGGCGTCTACATCCTGCGGGTGCATCCTAAAACAACACCAGCCATGACCATGGCCAAACCGGCCATTCAATTTTCAAAACCATAGAATATAGAACCCTAGTGAGTTGTTAAGACTAAGTTTTTGGATTTCCGGCTGCTGGAAGCCCCGTAACCTAGCTTTTCAACAATCACTTATGCCAATTCTTAGGGTTGACGCTGCACTAGGGACAAGCTGGTAATAGGGGGCTCGAGTCTAAACCTAGTCGCCTGACCCAACCGATTGGTCAACTGCCCGTTTCGTAATAAGGAAAACAATGAGGCCGTATTCTCAACTCACGCTTGCGTCTTATCTAATGGGGCCGCTACAGCTGACCATTTACCATATTGGATCGTTGCTGGTCTTTGTGACTGGCCTCTCGTGGGGCTCTGTCCTGTGGATTGTTGCGTTGTACGTCAGCCGCATGCTGGCTACAACCGGCATTTACCATCGACTGATTACCCATAAATCTTACCAGGCCCCGGTTTGGGTGAAATGGGTGGGCTGTGTGGTGGCGGCATCGGCCGGTCAGATGGGGCCAAGCTGGTGGAAAGCCCACCATCTGGCCCATCATCAACATACCGATCAAGTTCTAGATTCCCATTCACCCCATACTTCGCCCCAGGGCATGAGCGGATTTTTGTGGTCCCACGGAGTTTGGTTGTTATCTCGGCGGACGTTTCCCACCAAATTGCCTAGCGATGTGGAGAATGATCGGGTCCTACGGCTGATTGATCGGCTGCATTTTATTCCCCTCATTGCCCTGGGGGCGATCTCCTACGGCATTGGCGGGCTTGAATATCTGGGGGCTTTCTGTCTCAGCACCACGCTCCTGTTCCATGGCGTGCAAACGGTCAACTCTTTGGCCCATATCTTTGGTGCCCAGCCCTTTGCCACCGATGACCAAAGCCGCAACAACAGTTTGGTGGCTCTGATCACCCTGGGCGAAGGCTGGCACAACCTCCACCATGCCTTTCAGTCCTCCAGCCGCCAGGGCATTACTATTCGCGATGGCCAGGTGGTCTATCTACCCGATCCCACCTTTTGGTTTGTGAAAATGCTGGAGTTTTTTGGGTTGGCCTCAACGGTCAGGGTACCTGCTGAAGCCGATCTGCTGGCCCGTGCTAAGCACCAAAACCCGTCCTATGTAGAATTGCCTACTTAAGTTCTCCTGAGGAACTTTCCCTGAAGACGTCACATTCCCCTGGCCCAAACACACTGGCTCAGCTACTCCGCCCCCAGCTAGGCTCTTCTAGCATGGGCCAGGGGCCGCTTTTGGGCCGGTGGGTCACCACTTGGGCACCGAAGCGATCGGCAAACTGGGTGGGACTGTAGAGGTCGCGATCGCCCCATAGCACCTTAGCCGGTACCTGCCTCAGCTAGCCGCTTGTCCCAGCCCGCAACCTTTTCAGGATCCACCGCTTGGTAAAACCGCAACATCATCCGTCCTATGGGCGAGTCAAGGTTCTGGTAGGTGCGTGAAATCTGCGCCTTGGTCAAGCAAGAATTTTGAGTTTCCATCACCGCCCCAAAGATGGCCTCACTAAACAGCCACCAGCTCAACTTTAAAAAATTGCATAGCCATTCCCCCTCTGCCCATGGCGCGATTCAATCCAACAGAGGGCAGTTTATCGTAATGGGATTGTTGACCTGCACCCAGGTTTCCTCGCGCACCACTTTTGTTAACCAGAGCTGCAATGTTTGGCTTAATTGGACATTTGACCAGCCTTCAACATGCCCAAATGGTAGCCCGAGACCTGGGTTATCCCGAATACGCGACCCGAGGCCTAGACTTTTGGTGCAGCGCCCCACCCCAAATCTTTGACCCGATCCAGGTCACCAGCATCACCGGACAGCAGATCGAGGGCCGCTACGTCGAGTCGTGTTTTTTGCCCGAAATGCTGACGGCCAGACGGATCAAAGCGGCTACCCACAAGATCGTCAATGCTATGGCCCACGCCCAAAAGCACGGCATCGACATCACCGCCCTGGGCGGGTTTTCGTCGATTGTGTTTGAAAATTTCAACCTCAGCCAAATTCAGAAGGTGCGCAATGTCACCCTGGAGTTTGAGCGGTTTACCACCGGTAACACCCACACCGCCTACATCATCTGCCAGCAGGTGGCAGCTGCCTCCGACAAGCTGGGCATTAACCTCTCCGACGCCACCGTGGCGGTATGTGGGGCCACAGGTGATATTGGCAGCGCTGTCTGCCGCTGGCTAACGGCCCGCACCGACATCAAAGAGTTGCTGCTGATTGCTCGCAACCAGGAGCGCATTCAGCGGCTTCAGGAAGAACTGGGCTGTGGCGTCGCCATGGATCTCGATACCGCCCTCAGAAAGGCCGACATTGTGGTGTGGGTGGCCAGCATGGCCAAGGGCATTGAGGTTGCCCCCAGCACCCTCAAACGCCCTTGCCTGATGATCGACGGCGGTTACCCCAAAAACCTCGACCAGCGTTTCAACTACGAGGGGGTTCACGTGCTCAAGGGCGGCATTGTTGAGCACTCCCTCGACATTGACTGGCGCATGATGAGCATTGTGAATATGGACGTGCCCGCGCGGCAGCTGTTTGCCTGCTTTGCAGAGGCGATGCTGCTGGAGTTTGAAAAGTGGTACACCAACTTTTCCTGGGGGCGCAACCAAATTACCCTCGAAAGAATGGACATGATTGGCCAAGCCTCGCGGCGGCACGGATTTCGCCCGCTGCTTGACCTCAACGCCGCTCCCCTGGTGGCTGAGCCCTCCTAGGGGAGATTTCCTCCTGGTTGGGTTGGGTTTTTAACCTTAGGCACTGGGGTCTCTGTCTTGGTATCCTAGGATGCGGACGAGCAAGCATTTTCTGAGACTTTAAAATTCCTTGCTCGCCCCTGGCCTGTTTGTGCCCATTCTATGCCCATTCTATGATCGTCTACCCCTTTGGCTATGGCCCCACCTGAGCGCAAGTCGATTTTGCTGTCGTTTGAGAAGCCCCTGGTTGAACTAGAGGCCCGGATTGATCAGATTCGAGACCTGGCGGAGGAAAACGACGTCGACGTGTCGGCCCAGCTGAGCCAACTGGAGGCCCGAGCTACTCACCTGCGCCAGGAAATTTTTTCTAATCTGACTCCGGCCCAGCGCTTGCAGGTGGCCCGCCACCCCCGCCGCCCTAGTACCCTCGATTACATTCAGGCCATCACCGACGAGTGGATTGAGCTGCACGGCGATCGCGGCTCGGGTAAAGACGACCCCGCCCTAGTCGGCGGCATTGCCCGCCTAGAGGGCCAGCCCGTGGTAATTTTGGGGCATCAAAAGGGGCGCGACACCAAAGATAACGTGGTCCGTAATTTTGGTATGGCCTCGCCGGGGGGCTACCGCAAGGCCATGCGGCTGATGCGCCACGCCGATCGCTTTTCAATGCCAATCATTACGTTTATTGATACCCCCGGGGCCTACCCCGGCTACGAGGCCGAAGAAATGGGTCAGGGCGAGGCGATTGCCTACAACCTGCGCGAGATGTTTGGCCTATCGGTGCCCATTGTCTGCACCATTATTGGTGAAGGGGGGTCTGGGGGCGCCCTGGGCATTGGGGTGGGCGATCGCCTGATGATGTTTGAGCACTCGGTGTACACCGTAGCCAGCCCCGAAGCCTGCGCCGCCATTTTGTGGAAAGACGCTGCCCGCTCTGGAGAGGCGGCCGAAGCGCTCAAGATCACCTCTTGGGATTTAAAACAGTTGGGTATTTTAGATGTGCTGCTGCCCGAGCCGGTGGGTGGAGCCCACGCCCACCCCATTGCGGCGGCAGACAGTTTGAAACAGGCCCTGGTGCAGCAGCTGGCAGAGTTGTCTCAGCTCACTCCAGCGGTGCGACAGCAGCTGCGCTACCAAAAATACCGGCAGATTGGCGTTTTTTCTGAAGCCGCCTAGGGTGTGCCGCCTCAGTGCTGTCTATCAGCGCTGGTGATCGCCGCTTTTTTCCCACTATTCCTCTTAGCAGGAGTTAATCCTCTATTCATTTGCCAGCCTTAGGCCGACGCTAAGGTGCTCAAACCCTTTGACGTTGGCCCCCAATGAACTACATTAATAAAGCGTTTACATTTGTTAACATAGTTGAGGCGTCCAGCTGACGCCGTTAGCTGGGCTGCCAGCCTTGCCTCCGTTGACCCTGGGGCGATCGCTTCCCCCAGACCCCTACGTTCTTTGTCGATTGGTACTGTCTATTGCAAACTCCTACGTTTCCTGACCTGCCGCGCCGCGCCCTGGTAACTGGGGCTAGCCGTGGCATTGGCAGCGCGATCGCCCACGCCCTGGCCCAAGCGGGGTACGACATTGCGCTAATCAGCCGTTCCCTCGACTCGCTCCAGCCAGTGCAGGAGGAATTGGCGACCTACGGGGTAGTGGCCAAGGCCTACGCCGTTGACCTGGCCCGCCAGGAGGGATTACAGGACCGGCTGGCAGAGGTGGTGGCCGATTTTGGCCCCCTCAGCGTGGTGGTCAACAATGCCGGTATGGGCTACACCGGCGCGCTGGCTACCATGCCCCTGACCGACTGGCAGCGAGTGATGGATTTAAACCTCACCAGCGTGTTCCAGTGTATTCAGGTGGTTTTACCTACGCTCCGGGCGGTTGGGGGCGGCACCATAGTTAACATCGCTTCTGTGGCGGCTAAGTCGGCTTTCCCAGACTGGGGAGCTTACACCGTCAGCAAGGCTGCCCTGGTGGCCCTGTCGCGGGTGTTGGCGGTAGAAGAGCGCCAGCACGGCATCCGGGTGGTGACCATATCGCCGGGTGCCGTCAACACCTCTATCTGGGATACCGATACGGTACAGGCCGACTTTGACCGGGCTTCGATGTTAACGCCGGAGGTGGTGGCGCAGACGGTTCTGCAAACCATTCTTTTGCCCTCCTATGCGGTAATTGAAGACCTCACCCTGATGCCGGCGGGCGGTGCTCTGTAACCAGTTTTTTACCCTGTAGCGACCTGGCCAACTCAGCGATTGGCCCCCTTTTTTTGAACCTTTGGAGTTTTTAGAGACCCTATGACTATCGCATCCTCAAACGGCCTTAACGACCAAGTCATGGCCCAGGGCACTGGTGCCAAACCCACTGTCCAACCCGAAATTCGGCCCGATCGCACCCACAGCTACCGGAAAGATACCGACCATTACCCTATTCCCGAAACTAGCCAAGAGGACATGAGCGATGCCGTCCGCACCATGCTGCTATCGGTAGGCGAAGACCCCGAGCGGGAGGGGCTGCTCAAGACCCCCAAGCGCGTTGCCGAGGCCATGCGGTTTCTGACCAGCGGTTATCAGCAGTCTCTCGAGGAACTGGTCAACGGGGCCATCTTTGACGAGGGCCACAACGAAATGGTGCTGGTGCGCGATATCAATCTGTTTAGCCTCTGTGAGCACCACATGCTGCCCTTTATGGGGCGCGCCCACGTGGCCTACATTCCCAACCAGCGGGTGGTGGGGCTGAGCAAGCTGGCCCGCATCGTCGAGATGTACTCTCGTCGCCTACAGGTGCAGGAGCGCCTCAACCGCCAAATTGCTGAAGCGGTGCAGGAAATTTTGGAACCCAAAGGGGTGGCTGTGGTGGTGGAAGCCAGCCACATGTGCATGGTGATGCGCGGGGTGCAAAAACCTGGCGCCTGGACGGTAACCAGCGCCATGCTGGGCGTGTTTCAAGAAGATTCTAAAACCCGCGAAGAGTTTCTCAGTCTGCTGCGCCACCAGCCCTCGTTCTTCTAGGTTGGCTTTAGCGGCTCTAAAAACCGGGTTTCTACAAGCATTGCCAATCTTAGCCGGCAGCGCTCTAGGAATCCGGTTTTTTGGCGCCTAGCCCTGGGGTGCGCGCCCGGCCAGATAGCCCCAAGCGTAGGCGGCATCGCCCATGCTCTGCATAACGGTGAACTCGTTGATGGCTGGCACGATGTAAACATCGAAGTAGGTTTCTACCGCCGGCCACTGGCGAGCAGCGGGTACCGTCACCGAGTCAAGGACGTCGAACATCCACTCCGATTCATAGACATTGGGGTCGATTGGACCGTAGACGGTAATCCCTGGCAGCACGTCCCCCGTGATCCGCTGATCGATAATCAGTGGATTTTGAGGAAAGCGATTGCCCAGGCCCGTCGTGTAGGTCATGTTATCGGGGTTGGCCCCCACGGAAAACTGGCACCCCAGCAAGGCGGCGCTGAGGTAGCGCCTGTCTCTGGTGAGTTCGTGGGCGCGCAAAAGGGTACGAACCTTGGGAGCACCTAGCCCGTCTCCCCACCCTACCGGGTGCCAGGGGGTGACCTTAGTCCAGCCGAAGCCAGTGGTTTGACCTGTTGCTACTGCCCCGTCGGCCTCTGCTATTACTATGGCCCGCAGTTCGCTTCGTAGCTTAGGGTCCACCTGGTCTGGCGGTAAGTGGCTATAGAAAAAAGCAATTTCCCGCTGAGGACCTGCTAACCGATAGTCATCCGCATTCTCAGCAGCAACAGCCGATCGCGCGGCCAGGAAGCGATCGTGCCAGGCGCGATCGCCGGTGAGCTGGTAAAGCTCCAGGGCAGCCAGCGCCCGATCGAGCTCAATGCGATCGCGCGCCCAGTCTAGGGCATCAATACCCTGCTGGTGTTGAGCCTCGGCCCAGGCCATGGCCGCTAGCGCACTATCGCGATAGCCCTGGGCCTGGTCGGGGGCATAGGTATCCAGCAGCCGGGCAGTACGGGCAGCTACCCCAGCGTAGACGTAGCTGCTCCAGGGGTCTGGAGCGTAGGCCATAACTGGCAGCGTCTCTTGCCAACTGGTCTCCCCGCGCCGGGGGTGCTCCATTGACTCAACACCGCCACGGATACCTCCCTCAGGGGTTTGTAAGCGGCGAAAGAAGTCAACACCCCAAAGTACTTCGTCGAGCAGATCGGGAAGATCGTTAGCAGACTCTGGAATATTTAAGTTCAAACTATCCATGGTCTGGGGAAATAGTTCCAGCAGCTCTAACAGCCAGCGAGCTACGTCTAAATGCTGAATGCGGCGGTCCCAGTCGCCGGCATCGAAGTAGCCACCCCAGGCGTCGGCCACTATCTCATCGGTTTTGCCCTGCACCAGGTTAGCGAAGTTGCCCTCATCAGTTCCCTGGGCATTGAGGCCATTGCCGGTGTTCACCAGCCCTGTGGTGGAGTGATAAACCTCGACTCCGTCATCGGGATGAAAGGGACGCGGGCGAACCACACCGGTATAGGGTGGCTCCAGCGCGATACCGCTGCGCTGATGGTAGAATCCCCGAGCCGCCACATTAAAGGCTTGCTGCCAGGCATCGTCAGCGACGGTAAACGAGCTAGAGCAGCCCACGGTATCTACACAAAGGCGATAGCGCCCCGGCTGATTGAGGGCGCTAAAGTCGAGCTGGTCAACGTCGGTGAGGGTATAAGTATGATCGAGATTGTCTTCAGCCGCACCGCTGCGGTGGCGACGGGTTGATTGCCCGCTGAATACAACGCCTGCGGTTGCTTCATCAACCACACGAAAGGACAGTCCCTCTGGGTAGTTTAGCCCGCCGCCTGTGCCCATCCAGGTCGATAGAAAGCCGACCTTAACCGGGTCATCGGGCCGAAAGCCCACCGCTGTCACGTGCACAGCCTCGCTGAGCTGGCGATCGGGTTGGTAAACCAGGGGCAGGGGCGATAGATCTTGATCTGCCAGTTCAATCTGGTAGGTTTGCCCTGGGGTGAGGGGAGTGGGCAGTCGCAGGTAAAAGCGATGCTCCATGGCCCAGCGGCGATCGCGTCTGCTGACCTGGGCCGTATCCACAGGCTTGCTTTTGCGATATACCTCCACCGGAGTCACAGGCTGTCGGTAGCGGGGGTCGCCCTCCGAGCGAATGCGATAGCCGCTGGGCTGACTGGCGCGATCGGCGTTAAACGCCCCTTCACTGTAGTCATCAAACCCGTAGAGCGTGTCTTGCTGGGGACCGACTAGGGTGCCCAAGGCCCTGCCTCTTCGCAGCACCCAGGTATCGTAGCCCGAGGTTTCTAGCTGGTCTAGGGGTTGAGATTGGTAGGGTACCTGACGGGCGTGGATGACGTTGCCCTGGCGCAGGGAAACCACCACTACCTCAGGACTCACCACGGCCACCGTCACGGGGGGTTGTTCGGAGCGAACGCTGGGCATTTGTCCTAAGGTACCCGCAGTGCAGGCTACCACAAAGGCCAGTACCCCAAGCCAGAGCGCAACTCGGCGGGGCCAGCGGCTAAGGTTAAACATTTCTCAAGCTCTCCCCTGGGCAATCTATCTCAACGCTGTCGCCTGCTGTGAAGCCGACTGAAGCGTTGTTGGTCGCAGTGCAACAGGTGCAGTGCAGCAGGCGCAGCGCAATTGTCTTCGGGCCTATCCTACAGACTTCAAGCGCAGGGATGGGGGCAAATTTCCAGGTGTTGCTAAAGATTTACCGTAGCTAAACAATGAAGGCTTTACTTCATCAAAAGTGAGCTAATATCAAGCCAATTCAGCGGCTCGATGTCTCCCTAGGGGCCATTTTTGGGCTTAAGGGCTGCTTTATAGGGCTTAACAGGCGCCCAGGTGGGGGTCGAGCTGAATTTTGTGGTGCGTAGTTTGTGGTGCGTGGGGAGATCGGCCCGATTGCGGCTAAGGCAGTTTTTTACTGGAGTGATTGGGGTGGCCGGGGTGTGCCTATTTGGCAGCCTGCCGGCCAAGGCCAGTGCGCGTCTACAGAACTGGCAGTTTGACACGGGTCAAAATCGTCTCCTGTTTACTACCGAGAGTGGGGTACAGCCCCAGGTCAGGCTGTTGCCCCACCCCCGGCAGCTGGTTATTGACCTGCCGGGTATTCTATCGGACGATGCCCTGGGTGACCAGTTTGTGGGGGGGGCAGTGCAAGCGGTACGGGTAACCCAGGCCAATGCCCACACCACCCGTATGGTGTTAGACCTGAGCCCCGACTACGAGCTTGACCCTAAAGCGGTAAAAGTGTGGGGGCTGACTAGCCAGCAGTGGGTAGTGCAGCTGCCCAGCTCGACCCAGGCCAAGGGTTCCGACGACACCTTTCCCCATAGCCCCTTAACGACTCCAGATTTTTCTAAAGCGACAACGGCGCGGCCCCTAGCTGTGGCGGGAGCAGAGCCATTGCCCGCGCTGATCAGTCGCAACCAGGTTACTACGGTGCCGGTAAGGGCGACGGCGACTGTACTGCGCGGGGTACAGACCACCGCTGAGGGATTTTTTATTCCCACCGCCGGGGCCGCGCCCCAGGTGCAGGTGTACCGCACCCGCGACAATAACCAGGCGCGGCAGATCGTCATTGACCTGCTGGATGCGGCCATTGCCCCCGGTCTTGCTGCCGAAGCGCTGCCCCGGGGGCGCTACGGCATTTACCGCTGGAGCCTGACCCAGTTTGCCACGGCCCCCCCGGCCATTCGCATTACGCTTACCCTGGATGGCCATAGTCCCGACTGGCAAATCACCCCCCTGGCTAGCGGTGGTATTTGGGTAAGGCCGATGGGGGTGGCCCCCAGCCAAATTGCGGCGCCGCCGACCACGGTGGTGCTGCCGGTCATTAACCCAGTCACTAACCCAGTAGTCGCGCCGCCGCCGGTCAATCGCACCGTAGCTCCCCCAGCAATGGCTACCCCAGTCCCGCAGCCCACGGTTACCCCCAGCCTACCAAGTCGGGGCCAGGTACTGGTTATGCTCGACCCCGGCCACGGCGGCGTTGACCCAGGGGCCGTGGGGATTGGCGGCCTGCAGGAAAAGGGCGTAGTGCTAGCGGTAGCCCAGCACACGGCGGCAGCCCTACAGTCCCAGGGCGTTGCGGTGCAGATGACGCGTCAGAACGACCAAACCGTAGACTTACAGCCCCGAGCCACCATGGCCGAGGCGGCCCGGGCCACGGTGTTTGTCAGCATTCACGCCAATGCGGTCAACATGCAGCGCCCAGAGGTCAATGGCCTGGAGACCTACTACTACTCAGAGGCGGGGCAGGTGCTGGCCACAGCCCTCCAGCGGCAGGTGCTCAGCACGATGGCGATGAACGATCGAGGCGTGCGCCAGGCCCGGTTTTTGGTGCTGCGTCGCACCTCTATGCCCGCTGCGCTGATCGAAATTGGTTTTGTGACCGGGGTTACCGATGCCCCCAAGCTGCGAGACCCCCGCTGGCAGGCCCAGATGGGCCAGGCGATCGCCCAAGGTATTCTCAACTACCTACACAATCGCCCCTAGGGCGTGTCATCAATGCCGGCTAAAGTCCTGATGCCATCAGCATTGCCACGCCCGACCCAAAAAACAGGCTAGGTTTGGTTTTTAGGTTTCGTCGGAAAATTGGCGATGATGATGTTGGTGTCCCAGTTGGCACGGGTAATGGCCTCGGGGTCGCGACCGAGGGCGGGCTGGCCCACGGTGTAGGTGCTGGCGATCAAAATCAGTAGGGTATTGGGCTGCACCGCCGCCGACACTCGCTTGACGGTGTTGCCCTGAACCGGTTTGACTGCGATGTCTTGCTCTTGCAGCAGGGCCGTGAGTTTGCGATCGCGCTTTGAACCAATGGTCATTTGCACCACGTGGAGAGGTGCTTTTAGCTCCTCTGCCAAACACTGGGCAATGGCCAGGGTGCTCTTAATTTGCCCCAGGTTGGCCTGCTGGCCAGTAATCGCCAGCACAACCTGCTCGGTATTCTCAATC
>DASQNN010000366.1:0-8501 GCA_035644955.1 Nodosilinea sp.
ATTTGAGGGGCGATCGCCACCTCATCTACCCCTTGGGCGCTGTCGGTTTCCTCCGCCGTAAAGAAGGCTACGTCTGCACCGCCAGAGTCATAAAAACGGCTGGGCGATGGGGCTTCTGGTTCGTTAGAGCCCTGGTCCAAAGCTTGACTCGCCTTCGCGGCCGTTTCTTCGGCAGACTCACCGCCGAAGGCGATTTGCAGCTTGCCCAACCGGTTCACAAAGTTCTGAAACTCCAGCTTCTTCAGGGCCGGAATCACCACATCGGGGTCAAATCCATTCAGCTTGCAGGTGGCCAGATCCACCTCCAGCTCCATATCGGTGATGATTTTAGCCATGTAGCGGGAGTGGTAGGCCGACTCTTTGCCCTCAATCAGCTTTTTTTGGGTCGCGCCCTTGATGTTGTCGATATCGGCGTAGACGGCATCTAGGTCGCCGTATTCGGCTAACAGCTTGGCGGCGGTTTTGGCCCCAATTCCCTTTACCCCAGGGATGTTGTCCGACGAGTCGCCGCACAGCGCTTTGTAGTCCACCACCTGGTGGGGGTAGATATCCAGCTTGGCCTTGACGTCCTCGATCTTAAATTCCTGGGCCATTCCCGTCTTTGGGCCCTTGGCAAAGGCGTTGCCCAGGTGCAGCACGGTAATGCACTCGTCGGGGTCAATCAGCTGAAACAAATCCTGGTCGCCGCTGAGAATTTTGACGCAAAACCCGTCGGCCAGCGCTTTGGTCGCCAGAGTGCCAATCACATCGTCGGCCTCAAAGCCGGGGGCGACATAGATGCTGAGGCCAAAGTCGCTCAGCAGCTGCTTGAGGTTCTTGACATCTTCGCTAAAGCCTTCGGGCGCTTCGGGGCGGCCGTCTTTGTAGGTGCTGTCAGCCGTGTGGCGGAAGGTGGGCTGATCCAGGTCAAAGGCGACGGCGGCGTACTGGGGCTTTTCGACCTCCATCATGTCGAGCAGCGACTTGAGAAAGCCGTAGCACACGCTGGTGGGAATGCCGGTGGAAGTGCGGAGGCCACCGTCAGCATTTTTGGCGAAGGCAAAGTAGGAGCGAAAGGCCAGGGAATGGCCATCTACCAGCATCAGAGTGGGCTTGTCGGCCTGGGAGGAGGTTGCTGCCACGGCGGTTGTGTAGGGTCGAGGATGGAGTTTCTATTGTAAGGGGCGAGGCGGTGAGGAACAGAAGGTAGGCCAGGGACCAGGGTTGGGGCCGGTTTAACACCGACGCCGTACCGTCACACGCCGTGACCATAACGATCAAGCCATAGGGTAGGCTAAGATGGCAACCGAACCCACCCAAACCCATGGCCAACCTCGAACCCACCGTAACCCCCACGATTGAGCGCTCTAAAGTAGGCTTTAACGACTACGCCGAGCGGCTGAATGGGCGCGCTGCCATGCTTGGGTTTGTGGGGCTGGTGCTGATTGAGTTGGTGACTGGGCAGGCGATTGTGACCTGGCTGGGTCTGCGATAGAAAGATTTTAGGTGCAAGATTTAAGGCGTAAAGTCTGGGGCTTTGCCTTGAACCCGAAACCTTAAACCCTGAACCTTGAAGCCTCTGCCCGCTAAGATTTGTACTTGTTTGGAGACCGACCCATTAAGGCGTTTTTTAGGAAACAACCGTGGCTGGCTACAGCGCTCACCGTGGGCGCTGTAGATGGTCTCATGGGCTCGGCAGAAGATAAGGTGTCGCTGGCCCTATTCGGGCTGCTGCTGGCGGGCGGGGCGGTGACGGTGAGCTGGGGGCAAATTCAGCGCCATGCCGCCTCTAGCAAGATGCCGGTGATGCTGCACCCGCCGGGGCAAATTTATAGCCCCCCCTCCACCGGCTTAAAGGATCTACAGGCCAACACCGGCGACGAGTCTACCCCCTGAAGCGGGCACTTGGCCTGGCTGCAAGAGCGGCAGTTGGCGTTGAGCAGATGCTCTAGGCTGCGCTGCCGGTAAAGGCTGACGTTTTGGCGAATGTAGCCCTCTACCTCTAGTTCTGAGAGGTCATCGGCAATCAAAATGGCCTGGGGCGTGGCTAGCGCCTGGCGGCTGAGGTTGATGTGGGCCAGATTGTCACAAAAGCTGACCTGGGGCGCATGCACCACCACCGGCAGCTTTTGGGGCTGGCTGCGAAAGCCCTCGGGGCGCTGCTGGGCATAGTGGTCTTTAAATTGCAGGGTGACGGTGCCGTCGGCGTAGCAGCGGCTGCGCATGTGGCGCTGAAAGGGCACAGTGAGAAACCCATCCGGGGTGAGGCTGTACCACCACGACTTGTGCCATCCCTGGGAGGGCAGGTTGAGAATGTGCTGTACCTCGTCGGGGTCAAAGCCCGATCGCGCCAGCAGGGCCTCCGCCTCGGTGAGCGACACATTTTGCGCCAGGGTGGCTAGGTCGGAGTGGCAGGGGGTGATGGCCTGGTATTCGCGGTGGTTGTGGAGGTCGGGCAGCGGCGCATCGGGGTATGACCCGGCCAGCACGCAGTTGATGTGCTCGAAGGTGAGCACGGCATCCATGCGGCCCTGGCCATAGGAGCTATGACTGGGCAGCGGCACCCCAACTTCGACGGTGACGGAGCCAATTTCGTGGGGGTGAGCGATCGCGGGCAAACTCTCGGTCAAGAGCGATCGCAAAAAGCTGTCGTCGGCTACCGCTAAGGCCAGCTGCGGGTCGGTGGGGGCCGGCCGGCTCAACGGGTGGCGCTGAGATGACGGGGCGAGAGGAGAGCTAACCATAGGTAAACACTCGCCAAAGTGTGAGGATGTTGAAATGGTCTGGCGGCCAGTCTTTAACTGTTCTTTTATGACTAACGGGTCAGGCTGTATCGAGTGAGGCCAGAGTTAGCCACCCAACCCCATAGTTTTCATTTGGTTTTCATTGTTCTACCAAGCCAAGCCACGGATCGTTAACCCGTAGCCAGGAAACGTTGCACAGGTTCGCACAGCGCAACGTTAATGCTGCAAGTTCGTTACGGTTTCTCAGAATCACGGTGAGCATTGTGGCGAGCTTAGCCATCACCCGAGTGGTTAGAACATGCTCCAGGCTGTTTTGAGGCGATGGCTACAGGCCAGCGCTGCTGGTGGCCGTACTCTGTGGCCTCAGAGCGGCCAGCGCCACAGTACAAAAAAAGCGCTACAGTCGCAGCGCTTAGGAGCTTGTTTAGGGGTTAAACACACAGCACAACTAACTCAGAGCTAGAGCTAGATGGTGGTTGAGTCATCGACCGAGGCATCCACATCATCGAGCACTTCGATGTGAATGGGGGCGGTGGGCTGAGCGGGCTGGGCAGACTGGCCCAGTTTGCTGTAGGCCAGGGCCACTAGAGAACGAAAGCCATGCACCAGGGGGCGCACAAACCCGTAGCGATCGCCGTACTCAGTGGCCATGTCGGCATCGAAGCGGTCAATTTGGGTCTGCACCGTGGAGAGCAGCCGCTGAGCCCACTCCACCTTGCGATCGTTGGCCAGGTGGCCAACTTCTGCAAAGATTTGAGCCCAGGTGGGAGCCGCAGACGTGGTCTCGGCTTCGTCGGCGTAGATGAATTCCTCGACATTAATGGTCTCGGCGGCTTCGGCTTCAGCAGCCTCAGCGGCTTCTTTAGCCTTGAGCTGCTCAATCATTTCGGCCAGTGACTTACGGCCTAGGGTTTCAATTTCGCTAGAGCCATCTTTTAGCTCGGCTAGGGCTTCGATGGCAGCTGCCTTCACAATTTCACGAATGCGAGTGGCGCGCTGGCCACCTTCTTTTTGAGCTTTTTCCCAGTCGATTTTAACGCGGTCTTGTACGGGGTGGGTCATGGAGCTTCTCCTACTTTGAGAATGGGGTTGAAAGACTATATTTCTGGGGCCAGAGTGGCAGCCTGGTTTGCTTAGAAAGCGAATGCTGCCACTGGGGTTAGGTTAGGTTTAGAACACAGCTACAGAATCTACATCGATTACCGTTTGGCTGACATCTACGTCTTCTGTCATGGCGATCGCCTCGTCGGTCTGGCGCAGATTGCGCTTGCGATCAAGCATAATTTGGGTGATTTCGGTGATGGCGATCGTAGCGATTAGGCCATCATCAATCCAACCCAGCACAGGAATGGCATCGGGAGCAATATCAAGGGGGCTGACCAGATAAACCAGGGTGCCCAGCAGTACAACCCAACGATATTTCGAGTTACGTAGTAACTGACGATACCAGTTCATAAAAGGCTTACCAAACAACCGCTTTGCCATTGCTATCTCCTTTAGCCGATACGACTATTTTGACAGAGCCAAAGAGTTAGCACAGGTGTGGCTTACCCGTGGTAAGGCGGGGTTTTCACACCGAATAGACCGTAGGGCGAAAGCCGTAGGACCACTCAAAATTTTAGATTCTAGATTTTGGCTTCGGCAGGGTGGTCGGTATAGGGGCAATTCGAGGCGATTTCCCAAGTAGGGGATTAGGCGCATCTATCAAGGGTTCCGGGGTATGATGTGGCAGATTTTGGTGGTAGCCGGGCTATGTCCTCCTTTCAACTGCGTATATATGTTCCGCCGCACCCTTTGGTTAAGCACTGGCTAGGGGTAGCCCGCGACGCCGATACACCGGGGCCGTTGTTTCGCTCGGCGATGGAAGAACTGGGCCGTTGGTTGACCTACGAAGCCATACGCGACTGGCTGCCGACGATGGATACAACCGTGAATACGCCCCTCGGCCCGGCTCCGGCCACCTTTATTAACCCCGAGGTGCCGACGATGATTGTGCCAATTTTGCGGGCGGGGCTGGCGCTAATGCCGGGAATTCAGGCGCTACTGCCGCTGGCGTCGGTGTACCACGTGGGCTTTGTGCGCAATGAAGAAACCCTGGAGGCCAGCTGCTACCTCAACAAGCTGCCCGACCAGCTTGACCCCGCTACCCGAGTGCTGATTAGCGAGCCCATGCTCGCTACCGGCGGCACTATGATGGCCATGATGGCGGAGCTGACCCAGCGAGGCATTGACCCCGCTGCGGTGCGAGTGGTATCGGTGGTGGCGGCACCTCCGGCCCTGCAAAAGCTGGCGGCGGCCTACCCTGCGGTGACTATCTATACGGCCATGATCGATGAGGTGGTGAACGAGCACGGGTTTATTGTGCCGGGTCTGGGGGATGCGGGCGATCGCACCTTTGGCACCTAAGGGGGTTTATAGATGGGGCGGTGGTGGCTGGGGGAATGGTTTAGGGTCTCAGGCATACGGGTTACAGGGCCCGCCGAAATCTCAAGATTTAGGCCCCTAAACCAGTGGTCGTGATTTCCCCCAGTGGCACCCTAGCCCTGGCTTTGGCACAATTGAGGTAGGGCACATGTCGGTTGTTCGGGTTAATGTCTTTGGGTGATGTGGATTAACAACCTATGAGTCAGCAAGACAACTTTGTCGGCGGATTTTTGCTTGGCACCCTAGTGGGTGGCACCCTGGGGGGCGTTGTTGGAGCCCTGGCGGCTTCGCGGATTCAGCAGGCGGGGGGCAAGGCCAAGAAGTCAGCGCTGTCTAAAACAGACGGCGGCATGGCCTTTGGCGAGTTTGACGAACCCGACGAGGACAGCATTGAGGCCGCCCGCCTGGGCCTAGAGGCCAAAATTGCCCAGCTCAACGACGCGATCGACGATGTACGGCAGCAGCTCGGCGGCATCAATGGCCACCCCGAGCGCCCCTGGGAAAGCCCTTCCCGTATTGACTCTTAATCAAAACCACCGGGTTTGCTCCATGCTGGGTGAAGCAAACCGTTACACTAACTGACAGACCCAGACGTTCCGTGTATTGTTGGTAACGACTACTGCCGAGGTTCTCAAATGGGCATATTGGTACAAACCCTCTCAACTTTTCTATCGATCTATACGATCTTGCTGATCGTCCGTATTCTTCTGAGCTGGTTTCCCAATGTGGATTGGTTTAGCCCTCCCTTTTCGGTACTCAGCCAGCTAACCGACCCCTACCTGAACCTGTTTCGGTCCGTTATTCCTCCCCTGGGCGGCATTGACCTCTCACCGATTCTCGCCTTCCTGCTGTTGTCATTTTTGCGGCAGGGGTTGGTTGCGATCGCCGCTGCCACCGCTTCCTCCTACGCCTACTTCTAAGGCCTATTGGTTCAGACTTACCCTAAGCCTGCCGGCTGCCCCCCTACTGCTTCCGTTTAGGATTAGGTAGACAGGGCTAGCGGGCAGGCTTAGCTGCTGTTGAGAAGATTGGGGCTCTCAGCGGTGCTGGGGCCAGGGTTCCCTATAATGGGGGCTTGTGACGTTCTGCCATTCACCTGCCCCTAGCTATGTCGTCTGACTCAAATCGCCCTGGCCAAAGCGCCTCCAGCCTAGAAGAAATCCGTGCGGCGCGGCTGCAAAAAGTTGAAGATCTCAAGCAGCTGGGCCAAAACCCCTTTGCCTATCGGTGGGATGTCACCCACCGCACCACCGATTTGCAGACTAAGTACGCCGACCTGGCAGCGGGCGAAGAGGTTGATGTCGACGTTTCCCTGGCCGGGCGCATCCTGGCGCGGCGGGTATTTGGCAAGCTGGCCTTTTTTAGCCTGCAAGACGAGAGCGGCATCATTCAGCTGTACCTCGACAAAACCACGATCCAGGCTGCCATGGGGGCAGCTGATGAGCAGGCGTTTGAGCACCTGAAGCAGCTCACCGACGTGGGCGATATTCTGGGCGTGCGGGGCACCATCAAGCGCACCGAGAAGGGCGAACTCTCGGTCAAGGTGCAGGAGTACACCGTGCTGACCAAGGCGCTGCTGCCTCTGCCCGACAAGTGGCACGGCCTCACCGATGTGGCCAAGCGCTACCGCCAGCGCTACGTTGATCTGATCGTCAACCCCACGGTGCGCGACACCTTTCGCAAGCGGGCGCTGATCACCACCGGCATTCGCCGCTACCTGGAAGACAGAGGCTTTTTAGAAATTGAGACTCCGGTGCTGCAAAGCGAGGCCGGCGGTGCTGAGGCACGCCCTTTTACCACCTACCACAACACCCTGGAGATGGATCTGTACCTGCGCATTGCTACCGAGCTGCACCTGAAGCGGCTGGTGGTGGGCGGCTTTGAGCGGGTGTTTGAGATTGGCCGCATCTTTCGCAACGAGGGGGTATCGACCCGCCACAACCCCGAATTTACCAGCGTGGAGTTTTACCAGGCCTACGCTGACTACCACGACTTTATGGATCTCACCGAAGACCTGGTGGCGACCCTGGCCAAGACTATTCTCGGCACGCTAAAGATCACGTATCAGGGGGTAGACATTGACCTCACACCGCCCTGGAAGCGTGTGACCATGCACGACCTGGTGCAGGAGCACACGGGCCTAGATTTTCATCAGTTTGCCAATCTGGACGAGGCCAAAGCCGGGGTGAAAGACCTTGGCCTGCATGGGGTAGACGACTGCGACTCGGTGGGCAAGCTGCTGAACGAGGTGTTTGAGCAAAAGATTGAGGCGACGCTGATTCAGCCCACGTTTTTGATCGACCACCCGGTAGAAATTTCGCCCCTCTCTAAGCCCCACCGCAGCAAGCCTGGGGTGGTAGAGCGCTTTGAGCTGTTTGTGGCCGGGCGCGAGACCGCCAACGGCTTTTCGGAGTTGACCGACCCCATCGACCAGCGCCAGCGGTTTGAGCTCCAGGCCGCCCGCAAGGCGGCGGGCGATTTAGAGGCCACCGGCGTAGACGAAGACTTTCTCACGGCCCTAGAGCACGGGATGCCCCCCACCTGCGGCGAGGGCATTGGCATCGATCGCCTGGTCATGCTGCTCACCGATAGCCCCAGCATTCGCGATGTGATCGCCTTTCCGCTGCTGAAGCCGGAGCGGGAAGAGTAGGGAAGGAGATGAGGAGAATGGGGATGATGGGGGGATGAGGACGACCGGGGGGTGGAAAGCTGACGGCTTGATTCCTTGGGCTTGATTCCTTAGGCCCCAACGAATAACTCCCGACCCTAGGGCCGGGAGTTGTTCAGATATAAGTAGTTCAGCTAGAAAGTGGGGTTCTGTATAGCAAGGGGTGGACTGGGCTTGCCCGGTTACGACGTACCCACGCATAAGATTCCCATATCGGGACCTAAATTCCATAGAAAATCGAAAGCAAATCTAAAACTTTATCGAACGTTCACAGTGGGGAAGAAAAATTTCCCCAGCGGGCTCAAAACGGCAAAAGCCATCGTCTAGGGCTAAATTTGCTAAATTTGGCTGACCCTGGCGCGGTGCAGCAGGCGATCGCCCTGGCGATACCCCACGTGGCTGACCCGCACCAGCTGCCCCGGTGATGGCAGACCGGCCTTGGGTTGGTGGTGCTGGGGGTCGAAGGGCACCTCGGCCCCGACCGACTCGATGGGGGTAATGCCCCACTGCTGCACCAGAGCTTCTATGGGCCGCACCAGGGGAATGAGCTTTTGGGCGGGCAGGTCTACCCGCTGCTGGGCGGCGTGAACGGCGGTGGGCCACTGGACCAGCCAGGGCTCTAGCTGGGCGATCGCCTCCTGCTGCACCTGCTGGCGCACGGTTGCGGCCTGGGTGGCGAGCTGGCT
>DASQNN010000367.1:0-7533 GCA_035644955.1 Nodosilinea sp.
AGGCTGGTGGGATCGCCGCTAGGGCTAAAGGTGTTGTCTTCCATAGCAAAGCCTCACGGAGTTAGCGAGCATCCGCCACCCGCTTGGCAATGGTGGTAATCACCTGGCTCAAGGGATGGTGGGGAAAGCGGAGGTAAAAAATTTCGCTGCTGGCCAGCTGCATCATGTCGTCGGAGTTGGGCAGCAGCCCGGCCACCGGAGCGTTGTAGGTAGTGGTCACCTGTTTCTCCAGGGCTTCGGCGTCGTAGACCGGCAGCACCCGGTTCACCACCAGCAGCAGGTTCGGCACCTGCAACCGCCGCGCCACCTCCACCGTGACGGCAGTACCCTGAAAATCCTGGCGATCGGGCCGCAGAATAATCAGCAGCAGGTCAGAAATAGTCAGCGACAGCAGCGTTTCTTCGTTGATGCCGGGGTGAGTGTCAATCAGCAGGTAGTCGAGCTGTAGGCGCTCAATCAGGTCTTGCAGGCCGTCGTTGAGCATGTCAACGTCGTAGCCATCGCGCAGAATGCGGGCAATTTCCCCCAAACGCAGGCTCGAAGCCACCAGAAAAATCTGCCCCTGGTTCACCCCGGCGCTACGCAGCACGGCACTCACGTCGTAGGCGGTATCTTCGATCGGGCAGCGGCCCCACAGGTAGTCGTTGAGCGAATGCTGCACCTTTGACGCATCCAGGTTAAACAGGGCGTGAATGCCGGGCGACTGAATGTCGGTATCGACCACGGCGATCCGGCTGCCCCCCGCCGCCAGGGCCGCCGCCAGGTTTGCCGTGATGTTCGATTTTCCAGTCCCTCCCCGAAAGGAGTGAACGGAGACGATTTTAGTCATGGGCCGCTGGGGTAACGGCTTCTGTTATAGGCAACCGAGGGTGCGATCGGTACTGGCTAAAGGTCGGATTCAGGCATGAGAATAAGTCAGCTGAAACTGTCTACCACCCCATTCGCAAAACAGAGGTTTAAACCGATGATCGACCAATCCTTTCCATGAGGTGCAGAACAACGAAATGTCCTGCCCAACGGGGTTTGAGGCCAGCGAAATGGCCCCAGCGGCAGGTTTGGCTGCCAAACCAATTGTGCGCCGCCAAGGCAAACAGGCCTTACCTAATACCAATCGTCCATGCATCGGGCAAACAACCGTTTGCCCCTACGGGAGAACGGTTCGCTGTGGGGGATTTTCTTTGCTAAAACGCTCCATCACATAGACCCTGATGCGGCTTCAGAACCACAGGCACCAACCTCCCCATCAGGCAATTGCGCCCCGCAGAGATTTGCCCCTGCCAGGTCAGCCCCCGTCAGGTTCGCATTGAGTAAATTAGCCTGCTGCAAATTCGCCCCAGCAAGCACCGCACCGCGCAAGTCAGCCGCCTCTAAATTTGCAGACAGCAGCACTGCCCCGGTCAGCTGGGCGGCCTGTAGGTTGGCTCCCGGCAAATTCGCCTGCTCCCAATCAGCCTGGCTGAGGTTGGCGCCAATCAGCGTCGCCCCGGCTAAATTGGCCAATCGCCCATCCGCCCCGCTCAAATCGGCCCCGCTCAAATCGGCTCCACTGAGGTTAGCCAAAGCCAGATTCGCCCCCGCCAGATTGGCCAGGCGCAGATTGGCCCCATCGAGCTGGCTACCGCTGAGGTCACTATCTGCCAGATTCGCCTGGTAGAGCTGGGCCTGACTGAGGGTGCTACGACTGAGATTGGCCCCGGCCAGATCGCTTTGTTCTAGGTTTAGGTCGCCGCCCTCGTTGACAATTTGCCAGACCAGCCGCCAGCGATCATCAATCTGTGTCGTCGCATCTAACCGCACTCCGCGCCATTGGGTGCCGTTGAGCTGGGCGTTCAGCAGGTTGCTGCCGCGCAGGTCAGCCTGGGTTAAGTCGGCCTGGCTTAGATCGGCATTGAGTAGCAAGCTCTGGCGCAGATCGGCCCCGCGCAGGTTCGCGCCCTGCAGATTGGCACCCTGGAGGTTGGCTGAGGCCAGATACAATCGCTGCAAATCGGCCCCCTGCAGATCGCACTGGGGGCACTGGCGATCGCTCAGCACCTGACTCAAATGCGCTTGGTTGAGCGCATAGGCAGGCCAAAGGGGGCTGAGGGCAGCCAGGCTAATCCATAAATAGGTCTGATTCCAGACCATGGTGGGTAAGCGGCATTGCCGAGGGCAAGGATGGGTCTACTCTGCCCCAACCCGGCAAAAAGCAGAATTAGACGAAAGTATCATGCCCACCAAGGTTGGTTCAGGCTATTCCTTGAAACACCACTCCACTCCGCGGAGAGTGACCGACATGCGTGTCCTATCCCAAACGCTTTACACTACAGTGGCCCTGGTCACCGCCTTCGATTTTCTCACGGTGGGTCAGGCCCAGTCTGAGGCACCCCCCGAGCCCACCGCCCCACCTGCCGAGGTCGCTGAGCCAACCCCCGCCGCGACGGCTCCTGCGGTGCGCCCGGCGATCGCTGCCCCTGAAACCTCGGCTCCCACCGTCAAAAAAGGAAACCTTGGCCCTCAGCGGCCAGCCACTATCGAAGCCACCATTCCCCAGCCCCAGCCCGCTTCAACTCCAGCTCCGGCGGACACTCCAGCCCCGGCAGACTCTCCAGCCCCAGCAGACTCTCCGGCCCTAGCGACCTCTCCAGCCCCGGCAGATTCTCCGGCGCCCAACCCTGAACCGCCCCCCCGGACGAACCCAGCTCCCACTGTGCCCCCAGCCTCTATCCCGGAAGTTGCCCCAGCTGCCACCGTTACCTCCGACATCTCGGCTCCTATCGGTGCCCCAGCGAATTCCGCCCCGGCAACGGCTCCCAGTCGTCCCCCTGTTCCCTCCACCCTGCCTAAACTCCCCACAAATTTTCTTCCCGAACTCCCCGCTTCCACTCTGCCTGAGCTTCCTGCCACCCTGCCCTCAGCGCCAGCGCCGGAACCTGTCCCCTCCTCGCCCGTCCCAGGGGCTGCTCCCGCTTCCGCTACGGGCGCCCCCACCCGCGAACCAGATTCCCGCCCCCTCCAAAATGCACCTCTGCCCCGGAGAGCAGAGAGCGCTCGCGGCCTGGCTCCCTCCCGCTCTCCGCTCCCCCCTATCCCCACCGGCACTGCCCCCCGCTCCCCCCATGCCCTAATCACCCCCCTGCTCACCGCTGCCCCGGTCACGTCCCCCTTTGGCTGGCGTACCCATCCGATCAGCGGCGATCGCCGGTTCCACAGCGGCACCGACTTTGGTGCGCCCCATGGGGCCACGGTGGTGGCGGCCCAAACCGGTCGAGTGCGCCGGGCTGACTGGCGCGGTGGCTACGGCCTGGCGATCGAGATTGACCATGGCGACCACCAAGTCAGAACCCTCTATGCCCACCTTTCGGAGCGCTATGTTAGCGCGGGGGACTGGGTTGAGCAGGGCACGCCTATTGGCGCGGTGGGCAGCACCGGCAATTCCACTGGCCCCCACCTACACTTTGAGGTGTTTCGCCCATCAGCTCAGGGTTGGGTGGCGGTAGACCCCACGCCCCATCTCACCGGCTCACCACAGTACGCTCAGGGCGAATCGCCGAAAATCGGGACCGCCGGAGAGACCGCCGCAGTGGTCGCCTTAAACCGTTCGCAAAGCGATTCACAGCGACCTATTCCCAACTACACAGTGGTGCGGCTGAGCGACTTGAAGGTGTCGGCAATACCTGTCAGCGCCCCAGATGGCGGAGCGAAGCCGGTGCTGTCGGGAGCCAAATCTACAATTGATACGGCATTGCCGCTGGCTGAGCCCTTAGACACCTATGGCGATGGTCTGGGAGCTGCTTCAGCTGCGATCGCTACTCTGCCTGCCCAAGATCGATTCAACAACCTCGACATCGACGATATCGGCTACTGGGCCGATCTGGGTCGTGCCCTGATGGACAGTAAGCAGTGGGCCGAAGCGGTAGCCGCTTGCGATCGCGCCATTGCCCTCGACCCCGATGTTCTCGATGTTTGGCTGGTACGGGGCCGCGCCTTGGAGGGTCAGCAGCTCTATACCGAGGCGATCGCCAGCTACGGCTATGTGCTGTCGCGCGACAAACGCCATTCCGAAGCCCTAGCTTACCAGGGGCGTGCCTTTGCCGCGCTAGGCAACCCCCTCAATGCCCTCGATGCCTACGAGCGGGCGCTCAGCGCCAACCGCCAGTGGGGCACCTTCTCACCCCAGGCGACCTGGTACCTGCGGGGGCAGGGGCTAGCCCAGCAGGAGCAGTATCGCGAGGCCATTGACGCCTACAATCGCGCGCTACGGCTAGAGGCCGACCAATCGGCGGTGCTGGTCGCCCAGGCCCAGGCATGGCTGGCCCTTCAAGACTATGAAGCTGCCCTGGTTGCTGCCGACCAGGCGCTCACGATGGATCAAAACTGGGGCGAGGTATCCCCAGCGGTGGCCCTGGGACTACAGGGGCAGGCGTTAACGGCGCTAAATCGCCTCGACGATGCGATCGCCGCCTTTGACCAGGCCCTGGCCCGCGACCACGACAACGCCGAGCTGTGGGCTAACCAAGGCCAATTGCTGTTTGCCCAAGGCCGCTACCAAGAGGCCCTTACCAGCTACAGCCAGGCGGTGCAGCGCCAGCCCAGCGCCTCCCGCAGTTTGATTGGCCAGGCCGCCACCCTCAACAAGCTCGGCCAGCCCGACCTGGCCCTACAGGCGATCGAGGCTGCCCTACAAGGGGATGGCGACTGGGGCGACATCTCCACCGCCTTTGTGTGGGATCAGCGGGCGCAGGCCCTAGGCGGGTTGGGCCAGTACGACGAGGCCCTGGCCGCCGCCAACCGGGCCGTAGGCCTCGATCCCACCTTTGCCCCCGCCTGGAGCAACCGCGCCGTCATTCTCTGGCATTTAGAAGACTATGAGACGGCCTTGGCCTCGACCGAACGGGCGATCGCCCTCGACGACACCTACCAGCAGGCCTGGTTTAACCAGGGCCGCATTCTCAGCTCCCTAGAGCAGTACCGCGAGGCCCTCGTCGCCTACGATCGAGCCAGCCAGATCCCCACCCCCACCCCCACCGCCGACCTCTGGATCAACCGCGCCGTGGTGCTGTGGCAACTAGAGCAGACCGATGCCGCGCTGCAATCCCTCGACACCGCGCTGCAAATCGACGCCAAATCGTACCAGGCTAGGGTAAACCAGGGGCTCATTTTGCTGGCCCTGGGCCGCTACGAAGCCGCAGCCCAAGCCTATCAGCAAGCTACCCATCTCAACCCCGCCGGTACCGAAGCCTGGTACGGTCAGGGCACCGCCCTACTAAAGCTCAACCGCGAAGATGAGGCAGCCGTGGCGTTTGCTCAAGCCTCCACCGCCAATTCGCAGGTCGGTCTACCCACCTCAGCGATCGCTCCGACCGATCGACCTAACGCTCCTGCATCCTTAGAACAATCTCAAATCTATTGAGGCAAGGTTGAAAGATTCGGGGCATTCAGAACGGGCGCGAATTGTACACACCATAATCAATCACCCTGGACAGGGAGGTTGAAAGATCGGATGCAGCAAATCTAAAGCGAGTTGAAAGAAGGCAGTGGATTGTGATTCTTGAATGAACTGACATTTAGCCATCACTGCAAGGCAATAAACGACACTTATGCTGTCACCACCACTTTAACGACAGCAATTTGTCTCGACGACATTAATTTGCCACCGATGACAGCAATGTGTCACCGATGACAAATAAAGTGTCACTGCACGGAAAACAGGGCGGATGATGGGGCTCGAACCCACGAATGGTGGAATCACAATCCACTGCCTAAGGTCTTGCAGGACGTGTGTTCTAGTCTTAAACCGACATTCCGCAGGTTGACAAAAAGAATATTTGGGGTGGCTGAGGTAAGCTCAGGACAAGCAATGGGATCGCGCCTTGGAGATAGAGAATCTGGACCACTTAGGGTTGGTGGCGGCGTTAGTCGATGAGATCGGGCTGGTCGAACTAACCGACGAGGTTCTGTCCCCTCATCCGCTGAACCACATCAGCCCTGGGCAAGTGGTGAAAGCCATGATTCTCAATGGATTTGGGTTTGTCAGCGCACCGCTGTACCTGTTTAGCGAGTTTTTCGAGGGCAAACCGGTCGAGCACCTGCTGGGGGCGGGCATCACAGCCGCACACCTGAACGACGACCGGTTGGGGCGGGTGTTAGATCAGCTGTTTGAGTACGGAACGACGCTGTTTTTTCTCAAAGTGGCGATGCAGGCGGTGAGGCGTGTTGGGGTGAGCACCGCCCAGTGCCACCTGGATTCGACCTCCTTTGCCCTCGATGGGGAGTATGCCTCCAAGACCGGGACTGAGGCCGTATCGGAGGCTAAAACACCCCAGGCAATTGAGATCTGCCGGGGCTATTCACGAGACCATCGGCCCGAGTTGAAGCAGTTTTTGGTCAACTTGATCTGTAGTGCCGACGGCGGTGTTCCGGTGTGGTTCAAGGTGGGCAGCGGCAATGAGACTGATAGTCAGACCTTTGCGGGGCTGATGCGGGCGTTTGCCGAGCAGTGGGAGACGCCCACGCTGATGGTGGCTGATGCGGCGTTCTACAGTGAGCCGAACCTCCAGCAGGTGGGGAGTTTGCCCTGGCTAAGCCGGGTGCCACAAACCCTCAAAGCGGCTCAAACTTTGGTGGATAGCACCCTCGACTCACTGACCGAGATGCCCTGTGAACTGGAGGGTTATCGGCTGTGGGAACAACGGCAGCGCTATGGTGGGGTGGAGCAGCGCTGGATTCTGGTGGAAAGCCCGCACCGGGCGGAGTCAGAGGACTGGCTCAAACCCCTCGAAAAGCAGGAAAAAGGACTGCACGGTCGTTGCGGCAGCTCTGTAGCCAGGTCTTTGCCTGCAAACCCGATGCCATGGACGCACTCCTACGCTTTCAAGACTCTCTCACCGGCTACAGCCTGACTCAGGTGACGCTAGTCTCGGTTGCCGCCAAGCGTCCCCCCGGTCGGCCCAAGCGGTCTCAAGCATCAGACCCGCCTACTTTAGGCTATCAATGGCAGGCGACTCTGGAGCGCACTGCTGAGTACGAGGCCCAGTGCCAACAGCGCCATCGTCGCTTCATCCTGGCCACGAATGTCCTGGATGAAGAGGCTTACCCTGCCGAGCGTCTGCTGCGCGAGTACAAAGCCCAGCAGCATGTGGAGCGGGGCTTTCGCTTCCTCAAAGACCCCCTCTTCTTTACCAGCAGTGTCTTTGTCAAAAAGCCTCAGCGGGTCGAGGCCCTGGCCCTCGTGATGGCCTTGACGTTGCTGGTCTACAGCCTGGGGCAGCGCAAACTCAGAGCACAACTTGCTCAAGCCGATAAAACGGTGCTCGACCAAAAGCAGCGCCCGACCCGCACTCCCACCTTTCGCTGGATTTTGCAGAAGTTTCAGGTCATTCACCTGGTTTCTGTTGGCTCATCTCGGCAGGTCAGCAACCTCTCGGAAGAACGTAGCAAAATCATTCGCCTCATGGGCTTCCCGGCCTGCCGGTACTATCTCCTAAATTAACCCCTGTCAACCTGCGGAATGTCGGGTCAAAGCCTTTCGCCAGTGGATTAGAGAACAGCTCC
>DASQNN010000368.1:0-1778 GCA_035644955.1 Nodosilinea sp.
TACATGATGCTGCGGCTGGGCATCTGCCAGGGCACCATCGGCGAGGGCGAAGACCTGTTCAAGGCATCTCTACAGGCTCGCTGTTTTGTGGGTGGGTCATTGCTGTACACCCCAGCCCAGGGGCAAATACGCCTACCCGGCACGTTTAATGCCCCCTGGCAGTGGGGCTGGTTTTTGATTTCGAGCGGATTTTTTGCCTTTGGGACGGCTTTTAGCGATCGCAGCCCGCTCTGGCGGATCGTGGGCCTGGGGTCACTGGCGGCGGTGGGGGTGATGGCGGTGGTGTCGGGGCAGCGGATCGCCCTGGCCCTGGTACCGGTCACCATCGTCGGGCTGCTGATTCTCACTGGGCAGGTAGCTAACTTAAAACGATTTCTGCCCATAGGGATCAGCCTAGCCATGGTTCTGACGGTGTTTATGGCCCAAAACCCGGAGGTAGTGAGCGATCGCCTGGCCAGTTTCGAGAGCCGCTGGAGCGCCTCGCCGCCCCACGAGTTTATCGTGCAGCAGTTTGCCTGGGCGCAAAAACAGCAGCAGGGCCTTTTGGGTCGGGGGGTAGGCCGCGCTACCAACGCCGCCCGCATTTTTGGCAAAACCGAGCTGGTCGAAACCTACCACTCCAAGCTGCTCTACGAAATCGGCCCCCTGGGATTGCTGGCCACCCTGGCGGTGTACCTCACCCTCACAGTGGCTACCTTCCGGGCCTACCGCTCGATCAAAGACCCCAACCTGCGCGGCTACGGCGCTTCGATGTGGGTGTTTGTGCTATTTATCAGCATCTTCCCCTACTACTATCCACTGGATGTGGATCCGGTGAATGTGTATTACTGGCTGGCGGCGGGCATTGTGCTGAAGCTGCCAGAAATTGACCAGAAAGAGCGCCTGCAACAACGGCTCGAAAATGACAGCCGCCGCAAGCTCACCAAGCGCGAGCGCAAGCTTCAGCAGCAAGAAACCGTTGTATTTGAGTAGGAGCTAGGTCAAGCCCCTACCTTCGGGCATAACCTGTTCGAGCAATCGGTTCGAACAACTTAACGCGCTTCGAAGGGATGGGCGTGGTAAAACTCAGGGAAAGTAGTGAGTTATTTTATAGTACGCTTGAACCACGCTAGACTATAGCTCTCCCCATCCACGCTTCCTACGGAGACCGCTCAATGGCACAGGCAAAAGGCAATAGCGCAGTAGCAGAGGCAGATACCGCTACGCTAGATTTAGACACCGCAGATTCAGCCGATGACAATGGCGCCGACACCGATGCTGAAGCGGTCGATGCTGACCAGATCGACGACCTGTTCAAAGACCTCAAAACTCTGCTCAGCACCGTCGAAAAGCTGCAAAAGGCCCGCCAGGATGTCGGCGACATCAAGCCCCTGATTCTGCGCCTGCTCGACGGCGAACTACTCTCCGGCGACGAACTGGAGGAACTGCGCGGCGGCATCGGTGGCCTGTCAAAAATCCTCAAGTTTTATAACGATTACCAAACTGCCTTGGAGCGCGCCCAGCCCGCCCGCACCATTCTCGATCAGCTCTTGAAATCTTAATTACTCCGTAGGGTGCCATTGGGCGGCACATCAGCTCTGCCGCTCACAATTTCAACTTTACTTCGCCGTAATACACCACCCCTACGAAGAGACAGTCACCATTAGGGGCTAGTCATGCCGCCGCAGAATCCAGGACGTCTAGCCCAAACGCCAGACGCCGAAGCCGCTATTAGCATTACCCTCGTCCGTAAGCTGCTCCAAAATCAGCACCCCGATTTGGCACACCTGCAGATTACC
>DASQNN010000369.1:0-2515 GCA_035644955.1 Nodosilinea sp.
GACGGCAAAAAAACCGAAGACTACTGGCGATCGCACCAGGTGCCCTTTTCGGCGATGGCCAGCAACCCCGAGCATATCGAGCTGCTCGAAACCTGGATGAAAAGCTACCAGCCCGAAGCATGCTTTGACGAGGTCGGTCGGCTGCGGCCTGAATTGGCAGAACTGGCCCCCAGGGGCAAGCGGCGCATGGGGGCCAACCCCCACGCCAACGGCGGTTTGCTGCTCAAAGACCTGCACCTGCCAGACTTTCGCGACTATGCCGTTGAGGTGACCCGCCCCGGCACCGAAATGGCTGAAACCACCCGCGTTTTAGGCCAATTTTTGCGCGATGTGATGGTCGCCAACCAGGAAAGCCAGAACTTTCGGGTGCTGAGCCCCGACGAGAACAACTCCAACCGGCTCGATGCACTGCTCGAAGTCACCGATCGCGTGTCAACTGCCGAAATTTTGGATACCGACGACCACGTTTCTCCCACCGGGCGGGTGATGGAGGTGCTGAGCGAACACATGTGCCAGGGCTGGCTAGAGGGCTATTTGCTGACCGGCCGCCACGGCTTTTTCTCTTGCTACGAAGCGTTTATCCACATCGTCGATTCGATGTTCAACCAGCATGCCAAGTGGCTGGAGAGCTGTACTGATATTCCCTGGCGGCGACCGATCGCCTCCCTCAACTACCTGCTCACTTCCCACGTGTGGCGGCAAGACCACAACGGCTTTAGCCACCAAGACCCAGGCTTTATTGACGTGGTGACCAACAAAAAATCGAAGGTGGTGCGGGTATATTTGCCGCCCGACGCCAACACCCTGCTCTCGGTGGCCGATCACTGCCTGCGCAGCCGCCAGTACGTGAACGTGATTGTTGCGGGCAAGCAGCCCGAACTACAGTGGTTGCCCATGGATGACGCGATCAAACACTGCTCCGCCGGGGTCGGCATTTGGGAGTGGGCCAGTAACGACAAGGGCGGTGAACCCGATCTGGTGATGGCCTGCGCCGGCGATGTGCCCACCCTGGAAACCTTAGCGGCGGTCGACTTTTTGCGATCGCAGTTTGCCAACCTCAAAATTCGCGTGGTGAATGTGGTCGACTTGATGACCCTTCAACCCCAGAGCGAACACCCCCACGGCCTCTCCGACAAAGATTTTGACTCTATTTTCACCACCGATAAGCCGGTTATTTTTGCCTTCCACGGCTATCCCTGGCTGATTCACCGGCTCACCTACCGGCGCACCAACCATGCCAACTTCCACGTTCGGGGCTACAAAGAAGAAGGGACCACCACCACGCCCTTCGACATGGTGGTTTTGAATGATTTAGATCGCTTTCATCTCGCCCAGGATGCGATCGATCGCGTGCCCAAGCTCAAGCCTTCGGGCGCCTATGTCAAACAAATGATTCGAGATAAGCTGATCGAGCACAAACAGTACATCACCACCTACGGCAAAGACCTCTCTGAAGTGCAAGACTGGACCTGGCAGTACTACACCTCTGCCCTGGATGAGAGCCAGCGTTCAACCCCAGAGTCACAGACCGACGATAGCGACACCCCAGCTCAAGAGGGGGCCGAGGGAGCCGCCCAGTCGCGATCTTAAGGGGTCGCTCCCAAGATCGGGCGACTGGCGCTTCCCAGGGGCTGGTCGTGGTGCTTTCTTATGTTTATGGTTCAGTTCCTAGGAAGGTTTGGGAGCGGTTGAAGCTTCGGCGGGTGGGATGTCGGGCCTCAACGCCTGCCTGTTTCAATCCCTAAAAGGGTTTGGAAGCGGTTGGAGCGGACTGGATGGGTAGATCTGCCGGTTAACATAACCTATCCATACTTAACCAGTCGGTCTTCCTCTGCCTGCCGCAGGCAGCCATGGCGTAGAGTGGCTGCCGTTGGCAATAATCGAACAAAACTGCTCTCTCAACCGTGCGGCCACCCAATGAAAACCTTCTACCACTACGACTTTGTTGTGCCGACTGAGGCTGTAGACGGCAACGGCCATGTCAACAACGTCGCTTACGTCCAGTGGATGCAGGATGTCGCCATTGCCCATGCCACCAGCGTCGGCTGCACCGCTGAGACCCAGGCGCTGGGGGCCACCTGGGTAGCGCGATCGCACCAGATCACCTACCTGCGCCCGGCCTTTGGCGGCGATCGCCTGCGCCTCACCACCTGGGTTACCACCCTGCGCAAAGCCCGCAGCACTCGCCAGTACAAATTTCTGCGGCCCAGCGACAATACCGTGCTGGCCACCGGCGCAACCGAGTGGGTCTTTGTCGATGCTGTTAGCCACCGCCCCCGCACCATTCCAACCTCGGTGTTGGGCTGCTTTGAGCTGGTAACCGCCGCAGAAGATTTGTAAGATAACCCTCTACCGCAGCCGCTGCCTGAGCCAAAAATCGAGCAGCGGTAGCGCAATCCGGTAGCCAAACTGAGGGCCGTAGATCAGGCCCTTTTGCTCCAGACTGGTGAGTGCGCCCTGCAAGCCGCCACCCCGCGAGAGCTGGTGTTTTTTGATGTAGGCACTGGCCTGAGGG
>DASQNN010000370.1:0-2248 GCA_035644955.1 Nodosilinea sp.
CGCCGAAATGGCCCTGGCCATGCAGCAGGTCATCGCGTCGTTTCAGGTTGAATCGGGGGAACCCCTGGAGATTCGTATTGGCATTAATACCGGCGTGGTGGTAGCCGGCGTGATCGGCACCAAGAAGTTTATCTACGACCTCTGGGGCGACGCGGTCAACGTGGCCAGCCGCATGGAATCGTCGAGCGAGCCGGGCCAGATCCAGGTGACCGCCGCCACCTACGATCGCCTCAAAGACAACTACCGGCTCGAAAGACGGGGCTACATCGCCGTCAAAGGTCGAGGCGATATGGAAACCTATTGGCTACGGGGGCACCGCCCCGAGGCGCTGTTTTGCTCCCTGTGGGCAATGGGTACAGCCTCCTGAGGCACGTCGCCTTCCTGGTGCCTGTGCATCTCGAATGAAAGATGACGCTGCCTTGGACTTGTCATCAATTCTGGCTAAAGTCCTGATGACCGGCATTGCCACGCCCGACCCAAAAAATAGGCTAGGGGCTGCAACCCCTGATCCTTAGACCATCGGCGGATAATTGATGACAGCCTCTAGGGCACTAGAAATTTAACAAGCGGGTAACGCGATTCGAACGCGCGACATTCACCTTGGCAAGGTGACGCTCTACCACTGAGCTATACCCGCATAAAAACCAGAGTCGGAAAAGTTCGTTCGCTGGTTTTGACTTTATCTAGAATCTCAAAAAAGTGTGCCTATGTCAACATTTTTCTGAGATTTTCCTGGGCTATTTTCCTGGGCTTAGGCCGAGCCCGCCTCGGGGGCAATAACCGGCTGGGCCGATACCGCCACACTGGGCCCTAGGCGGGCGGCACCATTGCCCGTGCCGCTACCCGCCGCCGCATGAATCTGCCCCATCAAACTGACCATTTCCAGGGCGCTCATGGCGTAGTCCCAGCCGTGGTTGGCCTTAATGCCAGCGCGCTCTAGGGCCTGCTGCAAGGTGTCGGTGGTGAGCACCCCGAAGATGATCGGCACGCCAGTTTGAAAACCAGCGGCGGCAACGCCCTTAGCCACCTCTGCCGCCACGTAGTCAAAGTGAGGGGTCGAGCCGCGAATAACGGCGCCCAGACAGATGATGGCGTTGTAGCGACCGCTGAGGGCAAGCTGCCGCGCCACCAGCGGAATTTCAAAGCTGCCTGGCACCCAGGCATAGTCAACCTGAGTGCCTTCGGGATTGACGTCGATACCGTGGCGCTTGAGGCAGTCTTGGCAGGCCTCCAGCAGTTTACCGGTAACTAAATCGTTGAATCGACCCAGCACAATGGCAAACCGGGGAGACCCTGTAGTGACTAATGAGCCCTCAAATACCGCCATAAAACGTTACTGCCTAAACTACAAAATAGTTGAGGCTGCCAACTACGACTACCAGCGCGCCCCAAATGATCGAACCAAACAGAATCAGCCGCTTAGACTGATCCCAGTCTTGGGGAGAGGCGTAGGCCACGGGCACGTACACCACCAGCACAAAAGACATCAGCACCAGGGCAAACAGCGCGAGTTGAAACAGAATTACCATTGGTTTATCTTTGCTCTCTCAAACACAGCAGCGGAGACGGCGGTAAGCAACCCGGCGAGTAGCCCTAGACCAGGTTAACAGCCACACTACCCTAACCAGTACGCTATCAGAAAAGAGGTCCCGCCGAAAAGTATGGCCCCAAAACTATGGCCCTAAAACTATGGCCCTAAAACTATGGACCTAGTCCTTTGCCACGCCACCGCCGACTTTGACACCCTGGGGGCTGCCGTGGGGCTGGCGCGGCTGCAGCCCGGGCGCCGCATTGTGCTCACTGGGGGCAGCCATCCCACGGTGCAGCGGTTTTTGGCCCTCCACCGCGACGAGTACCCGCTGATTGAGCGGCGGGCGGTTGACCCCAGCCATATTCACCACCTCACGCTGGTCGACGCCCAGCAGCCCGAGCGCTTTGGCCCGGCCGCCGACTGGATTGCCCAGGCCCAGCAAAACCAGGTGCCCATTGCCGTCTACGACCACCACCCCGCCACCGCCGAGACGGTGGTAACCGAGGAGAAAACCATTGAATCGGTGGGGGCCGCGACCACCCTGGTGGTAGAAGCGCTGCAGCAGAACGCCATTGAACCTACCGTGGCTGAGGCTACGGTAATGGCCCTGGGCATTCACGTCGATACCGGGTCGCTGCTCTACGAGACCGCCACTTCCCGGGATGCCGCCGCCCTGGCCTGGCTGATGGGCCACGGGGCCAGTCTCGCCATCATTGC
>DASQNN010000371.1:0-5719 GCA_035644955.1 Nodosilinea sp.
GTCACTGGCCAGACGTTTTTTAGCTGGCTGGGGCTGGGTTGAACCCAGGCCTAGCCCAGGTACGCTGTGCTGTCTAGCCCTTAGAAATGGTAGGCTTAGGGGTGATTTTTGAGGTGGTAGGGCTGTGGTTAACCCCAACGCAGAAATTAGTCGACTGCGGGAGCTGATGCCTGCTACGGCCCGCATGAAAACCAAGCTGATGCTCAACGATCGCCAGATCAACGTGATCAAGGCCGAGTTTCCGCGCCCCTGGCAGCAGGCCCACACGGTCTCTATCAACCTGGATCGGTGGCATCAGTTGGCGGTGGCCGAGCGTGATCTGCTGTTTTTGCGCACCGTGTGCTGGGTGACCCTGGCCAACGTGCTAAAGCCCAACTGGTATCAGGCTCTGGCTGGAGCCGGGCTGGCCGGCGGGGTGGTAGAGCTACTCCAGGGCGATGCGGTGGGGGTAGTTGCCGCCACCGGGGTAGCGGCCCTGGCTGGCTGGCAAATTTGGCGTGGCGTCAGCGGCCCCCAAACAGACATTGCCGCCGACGACAAGGCGGTGCAGGTGGCCCTGCGGCGAGGCTACGACCAGGCCGATGCGGCGACGGCGCTGATTCGCGCCATTGAGGCGGTACCACCACTGGAGGGACGGCGGGTGCTGACCGTCAACGAACTCGTTCGCTGCCAAAATTTGCGGGTGCTGACCGGGCGCTCAGAGTTTTCGGTGCCTGAGAGCTACCCGCGCTAGGCCACTATGGTGCAGCCATCTGAAACCCCTGGCTGGCAGGGCATTGCCCGCCTCAGCTATGCCCTAGAAGCGGGGCGGTGCATTCCCACCCAAACCTATACCCGCGCTCCCCTGCGGGTGCAGAGACCCCTGTACCCAGAGGGAGAAGGGCTTTGCCACAGCGTGCTGGTGCACACCGCTGGGGGGCTGGTAGGGGGCGACAGCTTAGCGGTGCAGCTTGCGATCGCGCCTCAGGCCCAGGTGTTGGTCACTACGGCTGCCGCCAGCAAGGTGTACGGCAGCCCGACAGGGGCGCGCTCTAGCCAGCAGGTTGATATTGCCCTGGCCCCAGACAGCTGCCTGGAGTGGATGCCCCAGGAAACCATTGTGTTTAACCAGGCCCACTACCGGCAGCAGCTGCGGGTAGACCTGGCCCCTGGTGCGGTCTGGGCCGGCTGGGAGATCACCCGGTTTGGCCGCAGCGCTGGGGGCGAAACCTTTGAGCAGGGCCAGTGGCGATCGCACCTCGAAGTCTGGCAAGCCGACCAGCCCCTGTGGCTCGATCGCCAGCGGCTAGTCGGCGGCAGTGCGCCCCTGCACAGCCTCAACGGTCTGGCGGGGCACCCCGTCGTGGGCAGCTTTGCCGTGGTGGGCTACCGGCCCGACCCCGACCAGGTTATGGCCCTGCGCCAGCTCTGGCCCAGTTCGCAGCTCGGCGAGATTGGCGTCACCCGCCTGCAAACGGGCGTGCTCTGCCGCTACCGGGGGCCGTCGAGCCAGGCGGCCCAGCGCTGGTTTGTAGCCGTCTGGCAGCACCTGCGCCCCCACTACCTGGGTCGGGCCGGGTTGGTCTCGCGGGTGTGGCCTCGGTAGCCAGGGCCACACCTCATTGAAGCCAACCTCACTGAAGCCAACCTCACTGAAGCCAACCGAATGGGTTGCGGGCAAGATTACGGAGTTTAGGTTAACTCAGCAGCACCAGGAGGATAGCGTTTGCCGATCCATCCACAGGGAGAGCCTGAGCGTCCGGATGAGGGGCTGACCGCAGCGAAAGGGTAATTCATAGAAACTCTTTAAAGGTGCTATGAAGACCCCTCAATTTTCTGGCTCTAAGCTGCCTCCCGCATCAGAGTACGCTCTGATCTTAGGGGCGGGCGCAACGGCAGCCATGTCGGTGGCGGCTCAACAAGCAGCGATGGCGACCCTGCCAGTCACCACTCTGGTGGCTCTGGGCCTGCTCAACCGCTACCGCCTTGACCAGCGACTGCAAGACAGCGAGCCTGGAGGCCCTACCGTGGAGGAGGCAACGGCGCGAACGGCCCCAGCTGCTCCTCAACGAGTCACTGCTCAGCCTCGACCCGACGCCGTTTCGGCTCGCCCCCAGACGGTGGTTAATCCCACCGCCGCCGCCCGCTTTTCGGAGCGGCGCGACTATATGCACGAAACCCTGGCCAAGAAGCTACAGGCCAAGGCCGACCTGGCTGCACTACAGCAGGCCAGTCTGCAAAAGGTGGGGGCTCGTCTACAGCAGAGTCGGCTAGAAAAAGCTCTATCGCTGAATGATATTTACCAACAGACATTTATTCAGCCCCACACCCTCAAAGCGATCGAGAGCGGTAATTTACAACAGCTGCCAGAGCCGTTTTACATCCGCGCCTTTATTCAAAAATACGCGCTGGCCGTCGGGTTAGACGGAGACGCCCTGGCGGCCGATTTCCCTACCCTGTAAGACCAAATCAGAATTTTGTAGCCCTATAGCACAGCGACCAAACCACTGTGCTATAGAATCTTTGCTCCCGTCGGGGTTGACCCAACAGGATTTGTTCTTGAAAGCAGACCCCTAGGCCAGAGCGCCACTGCAGCTCGACCCCGCTCCAGCGGTGCAGCCGTAGCAGTAGGAGCGGGTCTGCACATCGCCAATCAGGTCGAGGGAGTTGGCGGCCAACAGATCGGCCACGGTGAGGGGCTGACCGCTGGTTGACAGACTGGGCAGGGCCTCCATTTGGTTGAAGTCGCAGTCGTAGAGGTTGCCCTTGTAATCGACCGAGAGCTGGTGGCGGCACATCAGGTTGGGCACGGTGGCGGGGTTGTGGTGGTCGGCCAAAAAGCCCAGGTAGGGCCAGTAGAGGTCTTTACCCTGTAGGTATTGCTTCACCCGACCAATGGGCAGGTTCGTGATCGTGTAGAGCTGGTTGAAGGCGATGTCAAAGTGCGATCGCAGGTATTTTTCATAGTCGTTCTGTAGAGCAGCCTGGTTGGGAGTGAGTGAAAACTCGGCGCTGCGGGGCACCGGCGGGTTGTAAACCAGGTCTAGGCGCAGGGCGGGGTCGTGACCGTAGCCCAGCTGGTTGAGCCGCTGCAGCGCCCGAATTGAGTCGCTATAGACGCCAGCCCCGCGCTGCTTATCGACGTTGTCTTCGAGGTAGCAGGGCAGCGAAGCCACTACCTGCACCTGGTGGCGGGCAAAGTATTCGGGCAGGTCGACAAAGCCCGGCACAAAAAAGATCGTCAGATTCGATCGCACCATGACGGTTTTGCCCAGCCCCCGCGCCGTCTCGACCAGGGGCCGAAAGCCGTAGTTCATCTCGGGGGCACCGCCGGTCAGATCGACGGTAGTAATCTGCGGAAACCGACGCATCAGCTCCAGCAGTTGGTCGGTCACCGCCGGGGATAGTTCTTCGGTGCGGTTAGGGCCGGCCTCAACATGGCAGTGGGTGCAGGCCAGATTGCACTTGCGACCCAGGTTGATTTGCAGCACGCTGATTGGCAGTTTATCCAGGGGGCGATCGAGCCGCTGGTTAAAGGGGGTGACGACACCGGCAAAAGATGGGGGAGACTGAACCATGAACCCTAGATAAATAAAACAGCACTGGTAATACGATTACCTGGTTAATTTGGCTTTTGCCCACACTGTCACTAACCCGTAGCTAGACCAGGCGACGGCAATCGCTTCGTTTATTACAACGCATTGGCCTAAAAATCGCCTGAGAATAGGCTCTATCTAAGGTCTACATTCTGCCAGTTTCAGGCTGATGGGTGCATTTTGATGTTGCCGAAGGCATCGAAACGCCGTACCAGCTCGACCCGCTACGCCGCATGGGCTATAGGCAGGGCCAGGGCTACCTGTTTCTCCAGGCCCTAATTGTCAATCGGCCACCGATAGCCTGGCGCGCCAGGCCGTTACGGGAGGGCCTAGCCGCTAGCGGGTCGCCCCTCCCGTAACGGCGTTGGCAGAGCAGCCGCGACCCTAACCTGGTCACGGCCCTGGTTTTTGGCCAGGTAAAGGGCATCGTCGGCCAGCTTGATCAGGCTGGCCGGGCTGGCGTCGATGGCGGGCAGGGTACTGGCCACGCCCAGGCTCATGGTCACCACCTTGTCCACCACCGAGCCCTCATGGCGAATGCGCTGATGGCGCACCAGCAGGCGAATCTCTTCGGCAACGGTCTCGGCCCCCTTGATGTCGGTGTTGGGTAGCACAATGACAAACTCTTCGCCGCCGTAGCGGGCGACCAGATCGCCGGGGCGCTTAGCCGCCCGGGTCAGAATGCGGGCTACGAGCCGCAGGCAGTTGTCCCCCGCCTGGTGCCCGTAGTGGTCGTTAAAGCCCTTAAAGCTGTCAATGTCGGCCATAATGATGGATATGCAGCCCTTTTCGCGGCTCATGCGCCGCCATTCTTGATCGAGGTACTGCTCGAAGCGGCGGCGGTTGGCTACCTGGGTGAGACCGTCGAGGTAGGCCATGCGCTTTAGCCGCTGGTTGGCCAGGGTGAGCTCGCGGTGCAGCTTGGCCTGCTGAATGGCGATGCCCACCTGGGTAGCCAGGTTTTGCAGTAGCCGCACGTCTGCCGTCCGCCAGGCCCGGGGCGATCGGCACTGGTGGGCAATCAACAGCCCCCACAGCGTCTGCTCTTGCAGCAGGGGCACCACAATTTCGGCCTGAATTTTAAAGTATTCCAGAAATTTGAGGTGGTTGGGAGGTAGGTTTTGGGTGTAGACGTTTTCGACCGCCAGCCCCCGACCGGCGCGGTAGTGGGTCAAAAACTTTGCCTCCACTGACCAGGGATCGCGCAGAACCCAGCCCGCCATCGCCGGGTAGGCTGCCGAGCACGACTCTTGGATAACCTTGCCGCTCATGTCGCTGCTGCACTGAATCACGATGACGCGATCGGCCTCAATGAACTCCCGCACCGAGGTGACGGTTTGCTCTAGAATGCTGTCTAAATCGAGCAGGTGACGAATGCGCTGGGCAATTTCGGCAATCAGTCGCTCCCGCTGCGACTGCAGCTTAATTTCGGCCTCGGCCCGCTTTTGCTCAGAGATATCGAGGGTAACCCCGGCCAGCCGGGGAGGGTGTTTGCCATCGTCAAACACCTGGCCCCGGGCCGATAGCCAGCCGGTTTGACCATTGCGGTGCACCACCCGAAACTCGACCCCGTAGCGCTGTTTGAGCCGAATCGACTGCTGTAGGGCCTCGTGTACGATCGCCTGATCGTCGGGGTGCAGGTAGGTAAAGAGGGTGTTGTAGCTGCCGTCAAATTCGCCAGGGGTTAACCCTAGCAGTTGCTCTTGCTCGTCAGAAATCACAATGGTGCCCTGGGCGAGATCCCAGTCCCAGGTGCCCATTCGGGCCCCCTTGAGAGCTAGGGTCAGCCGTTCTTGCTGCTGAAACAGAGCAACGGAGTAGTGGCAGGCGGTGAGCTCGGCCTGGCTGTTGCGCACCGTTTCCCCACTGTAGGGGAGGGTGTAAAAGCCGTCGGCGGCCAACAGCCCCAGCCAGTGCTGGGCCTGGTCTACGATGGGCTGGGCCTGCTCGGGGTGGGCGTCACTAAGGGCCAGGGGCCGGAGCAGGGCCGTATTGAGAGGCCGGAGCCGGTCGAGGGGAGTCATCCACAGCCCGAGCGGGGTCTGGTCAAAGTTGGCCTGGTGGGTAGCCGCCTGGGCTACATTGTCATAGCTAAATACCCCTGCCAAAACTCCGCTGCGGTAGACCAGCGCATAGGTTTTGGC
>DASQNN010000372.1:0-18246 GCA_035644955.1 Nodosilinea sp.
TGGAAACCTTGGGGCTAGATGACCTGACCGCACTTAAACCCAGCGACACGTTTACGGCCCACCCCAAGCGCCACCCCCGCACGGGCAAAATTTTCAGCTTTGGCACCATCCCGGGGGGCAACGCTACCCTCAAGCTCTACCGCCTGAGCGCCGCCGGAGTTGTAGAGAAAACCGGCACTATTCCCCTCAGCGGCATTCCCCTGATTCACGATTTTGTGCTGGCCGATCGCTACCTGGTGTTTTGCGTGTCGCCGGTGCGCCTTAGCCCGCTGCCAGCGCTGTTTGGCTTGCAAAGTTTTAGCGATGCTCTGCAATGGCAGCCTCAGCAGGGCACCCAGATCATTGTGGTCGATGCCGATACTCTGGAGCCGATCGCCCTCGGCGATGCCGACCCCTGGTACCAGTGGCACTTTGGCCACAGCTATCTAGATTTTGATGGCTCTGTTGTGTTCGATGTGGTGCGCTACCCCGATTTTGCTACCAATCGGCAGCTCAAAGAAGTGGCCTCGGGCCGGGTGACGACCCTCGCCGACGGCCAGCTTTGGCAATACCGCATCGATCCCAAAACCGGAAACATTCTAGAGCAGCAGTGTTTGATTGACCGCCACTGCGAATTTCCGGCGGCGATCGGCCAAGACGAAACGGCCATCACCTACCTCAACGTGCACCGCACGGCGCTGTCTCCGGTGGGCGATCTGTTTGGTGCGATCGCCCGCTTTGACCCCAAAACTGGCCTCACCGTCGCCGATGCTGGCGACGGCTGCTACCCCTCCGAACCCATTCCGGTGGAAAACGCCGCCAACCCCCAGCAGCCCTGGGTGCTAACGGTGGTGTACGACGGCCACCACCACCGCAGCGAGGTGTGGGTTTACGAGGGTCACGACCTGGAGAAGGGGCCAATCTGTCGCCTGGAGCTGCCCAGTGTCGTTCCCCCCAGCTTCCATGGCACCTGGATGAGTGAGTAGGTGAGTAGGTGGGTGGATGTGTAGGTGCGTGAGGTTAGGGTCTGGGAACCCAGGTGCGTAGAATTCGCCCTGGAATGGACTTGCCCAGCCAGGGGGTGTTGGCCGAGAGCGATCGCAGGGTTGCTGGACTGACCGTCCACGTAGCTGCCGGGTCAAACAGAATCATCTCGGCCGGTTGCTGGGGTTGAATGGTGGGCGGGCTCTGGCTCCAGCAGATCGCAGGATTTGTGCTCAGCGCCTGAATCAACGTCAGGGGTGACCAGTCACCCTTGACCACAAAGGTATCCCACAGGAGTCCCAACGCCAGTTCCAGGCCGATCGCCCCGGGCGGTGCCGAAGGAAAACCGACGGTTTTGTCTTCGTAGGTGTGGGGGGTATGGTCGATCGCGATCGCATCCACAACCCCCGCCTTTACCCCCTCAATCAGCGCTGCTTGGTCTTCGGGATTGCCCAGGGGCGGAGACAGCCGCAGGCTGGGGTCGTAGCCGTGCAGGTCTCTGGTGCTAAACAGCAGGTGCATCCAGGTGGTGCTGGCGGTGACGGGCAACCCGCGCTGCTTCGCCTGCTGCACCAGCTCTACCCCGCGCGCCGTGGAAAGCCGCATTAAGTGAACCGGGGTACCGACCTCGGCCACATATTCCAGTAACGCCGCCAGGGCCGCTGTTTCAGAGCTAACTGGGTCGCCCACTAGGCCGTAAATTAGCGAAAACGGGCCTTCGCGGGCCACGCCGCTGTCTCGAAGGGTGCGATCGCAGCTATACAGTGCCACGGGCTTGCCCAGGGGCTGAAGGTACTGCAACAATCGTTGGGTCAAAAGAGGATTTTGAATCGCTCGCCCGTCGGCAAAGCCTGCGATCGCAGACTCAGACAACTCCACCAGCTCCACCATCTGCTGGCCCTGGGCACCCTGGGTCAGTGCGCCCCAGGGGTAGAGCCGTGGTACAGAAGGATTGGCAATCGCGATCGCCTCTCGCCGCCCCAACAGCTTCTCCACCATCGCCGGGTTATCGATCGCAGGCTCGGTACTGGGCAAAATCCCTAACCGGGTGAAGCCGCCCGCTTGACCAGCCGCCAGCAGCGATTCCAGGGTTTCACGCGGCTCGTGGCCCGGCTCCCCCGAGTGGCTGTAGAGATCGACTAGGCCAGGCATGAGAATTTTTCCCTGACCGTCGAGCATCTCCGCACTGGCGGGAATGACAGTCAACGATGGGGCCACAGCTGTCACCATCCCATCCTGGACCAGCACATCGGCCACCTGATCCATCTGCGTCACCGCATCCAGCAACCGCACCTGCTGAATCAGCTGAGCCCCAGCTTTATGCGTTCCCGTCACAGTGCCCCCGCTGCGGTTTTATCAAGCACGCTGCCCGACAGGTGAATGGTGATATTGGCCGTCGTCAACACCGGGGCACTGTCGATGCCATTCGGGTAGTCGATTACGCTGACGGCTCCATTGCCCTGCTTAAACCGCCAAAACGACTCTGGCCCTAGGCCCAGCACGTGGCAGAGTAGCGCTTTATTCACCGCGTCGTGGGCCACCACTAGTACCGTTTGCACGCTGTCGCCGCCGCTATGGGCGGCCACAATTTGCTTCCAGGCAGCGATCGATCGCAGCCACACCTGCTCCAGGTTTTCGCCCCCCGGCATTTGCACGGTTTCGGGCCGGTTCTGCCACTGCTCCAGCATGCCGGGGTAGTTGCTTTCAATCTCCGACTCGTACAGGCCTTCCCATTCACCGTGGCTGATTTCTTGCAGCTCGTTGACCGAGTGCAGCGTCAGTCCATCGTGGTGCTGGAGAATGATTTCCGCCGTTTCCTTGGGCCGGGCCATAAAGCTCGTATAGGCCGCATCGATGGTTACGGGTTTGAGAAAATCCGCCGCCTTCTTGCCCTGGGCGCGGCCATTGTCGTTGAGGGGCACATCAATCTGGCCCTGAAACCGGCCCTGGCGGTTCCATTCTGTTTCGCCGTGGCGCACCAGCAGCATACGGGGGCCTCGGTGTCCTCGCCGCATGTCAGGAAGCGGCGCGCCCATGTGGCTGGTCAGGTTCATGGCTTCGACCTGCACCGGGCTGCCCCAGCCGCCGGCAAAATTGAGCACACTGATGTTGCAGTTGGCCTGGTTGAGACTGTTAAAGCGCTCTGGCCCCAGCCCAATGGCGGTGCTAATCAGCGCCCGGTTGATGGCGCTGTGGGCCACGATCAGAAGGGTTTGGCCCTGGTGCGCCGCCAGCAGTTCCTGCCAAAGCCGGGCGGCCTGCTGGTAAAGCTCGCGAATGGGGTAAAACTCTGCCGTAGCGCCATCGGGCTGGGGCACCGCCATGACAAAATTGGCCGGGTCGGTGCGCCACTGCTCAAAGGCTTGAGGGTACTGCGTTTCGGCCTCGCTAAAAGGCACACCTTCCCACAGAGGCAGGCTGATTTCTTTGAGGTTGTCGGTAAAACTGGGGGCAGCTAGAGCCGGGGTGCCCTTTTGCAACTCGGCGGTAATGATTTCGGCAGTTTTGCGGGCGCGCTTGAGAGGGCTGGCCCACACGGCATCAAAGGGAATGCCGACCAGCGCCTGACCCACCTGTAGCGCCTGGGCTTCCCCGCTGGGGGTGAGCTCTGACTCGTCGCAGTGGCCTTGAATGCGTTTTTGCTGGTTGTAGGTGCTCTGCCCGTGGCGGACGATAATTACGCGGGTTTTCAGGGGTCTGTCCTCTCAGTTGCTCAACCAACGTCAGATTTTACCCTGTTGGGGAGACCCGCCGCAGCCTTGCTGGCCACCGGGGTCGCAGAGAAACTGGTCTTCTAGCCCAGACTCGGTGGCCAGACTTTGGTAATGGGTGGGGCTTGGTATAGTGCTGGCCAGGTCGCTGAGGACAGCGCTGGCCGTCCATAACCAAAATTGGGGCAGCGAACTGACGCATAGCCAGTGCCTGTGGGCTACTTGAAAAGCCGTCCTAACCTTAGTGACGACAGCTATAGTGCCCGGTTTTTATCTCGGTTGGTAGGATGATTAACAGCACTCTTAGCCCTTGCTTACGACATTCTTGCAGTCTCAGCAGCCCATAGTCTCAGCAGCAGTGGCATTCTATAACTTACACGCCAGCTAAAACCCTGAGTTTTGAAGAATTTGTTGCCCAGTATGGGGATAACCCACACTACGAACTGATCGATGGGGAACTGCGAAATTTGGAACCTACTGGCCCCCACGAACAAGTTGCTGGCAAACTTGCCGGATATCTGTTTGCAGAAATTCTTCGCCTCAACCGAGATTGGACGATCCCTAAAACCTGCTTGATTAAGCCTCCAGCCGCCACTGCAACGGCCCTACGCCCCGATGTTGTTGTACTAGACGAGGCCGCTCTGGCTATAGAACCGCTTTGGCAAAAAGAACCTGTGATTACCTCTGGGCAAGCGATCGCGATGGTAGTTGAAGTAGTTAGCACCAACTGGCAAGACGACTATGCCCGTAAGGTGGAAGAGTATGCCTTACTGGAGATTGAAGAATATTGGATTGTTGATTTTCGGGGGCTAGGAGGCATTGAGTTTATTGGCAGACCAAAGCAACCGACAATTACCGTAGGCTTTGTTGCATGAATAGGTGAAGCGTCACCAGTTTCCCAATAAGGCCCGTGAACTAGGCCTCAACCGGATAGCTAGCGACGGTGATAGCCGCTCTCTTGCTTCCAAGCCGCCCGTCCAACCTGGACAATGCGCTGCAAGATTTGGTCTCTCGGGTGGGTCCGGGTCTCCTCCTGGGGCCGACAGGGCTGGACATCGTGTCGCGAGGGAATCGCGGCCACAGCGCTCCGCTGGGCAATGGCCTCATGGCAAGCAAACGTGTCGTAGGCCCCATCGCCGGAGACTTGGGCAATCTCACCATCGATGCCATCGAGCAAACTGGGCAGAATCTCGTTGTCGTGATAGTCGTTGGGGGTGACCTCAGCGACCCCGATCTCACCGGTCGCTTCATCGACGCCAAGATGAAGCTTGCGCCAGGTCCGTCGCTTGCTCACGCCATGCTGCCAGGCTTTCCATTCCCCTTCCCCGTAGACTTTGATGCCGGTGGAATCGACCACGCCATGGCTAGCGCCCGTAGCAGGCTGAACCGGCATGGCGACTGACAATGCTCCCAACCGGTGCGATATCGTACTGTGGTCAGGCACCGGCAACCGAATGCCCATGAGCTCAAACAGCGATTCGACAAAGCTCTGGGCTTGACGACCGGCCAGATGGAAGAGACTCTTGAGGGTCGCCACTGTCGCAATCGCCCCATCACTGTAGGTCTCAGAGGCCCCTCGCCGTCCCGTAGGCGTGGTCACCCGCTACTGCTTGAGGGCCTCCTCGCTCAACCAAAGGGTGAGACTTCCGCGCTGCTTTAGTCCAGCGTTATACTCAGACCAGTTACGGACTCGGTACTGCATCGGCGTCAGGTTTTGGGTGGTACTTAAACCTTATGCCATTACCCCGTCCGTAACACCCTATTCATGCAACAACGCCGTTCATTTCCTTCTCCTCCATCCCCTTCCCCATGAAAACCCTAGCGGCGCTCATTTTTGATGTTGATGGCACCCTGGCCGATACCGAGCGTGACGGCCACCGGGTCGCGTTTAACCAGGCGTTTCAAGAGTTTGGGTTGCCCTGGCACTGGCCTGTAGATCTCTACGGCCAACTGCTGCAGGTCGCGGGGGGCAAAGAGCGAATTCGCTACTACGTTCAGCGCTACCAGCCCTCGTTTGCAGCGGAGGATCTCGACGCCCTAGTGGTGGCTCTGCACCAGGCTAAGGGTCACCATTTCCAGGCCCTGTTAGACAGCGATGTGATTCCGCTGCGGCCTGGGGTGTGGCGGTTGATTGAGGCGGCCCAGCGGGAGGGAGTGAGACTTGCGATCGCCACCACCAGTGCCAAATCTAGCGTTATGCCTCTGCTAGAGCGGCTGCTAGGGCCAGAGTCGCCCAGCTGGTTTGAGGTAATTGCGGCCGGAGATATGGTGCCCGCCAAAAAACCCGCCCCCGATATCTACAATTTTGTGATTAACGCTATGGATCTCAACCCCGCCACCTGCCTGGTGATCGAAGATAGCCAGCAGGGGCTAGAGGCGGCCACCGCTGCGGGGCTCCCCACTGTGGTTACTGTCAATGACTACACCCGCAACTATTCTCTGCCCGGCGCTCGCCTCGTCATCAGTCATCTGGGCGAACCCAGCCTCCCGTTTGAAGTCCTTTGGGGCGAGGCCAACAACGCCTCCTACTTCTCACTGGATTTGGCCCAGGCGCTCCTACCATCCTAGACCTCAGCACTGCTAAGGGCGTACGCCGTGCGCCCCTGCCTCAAGCTCTCAACGGCAGCGCTCTCCACCCAACCATCCCCTTACCCTCATCACCTCCTCATCCTTTCAACCATCACCCATGTCTCTCTCGTTAACCCTCTGGCACGCCAGTGATGACCTGGCCCAGGCCTGCCTGCAACACCCCTTCGTCCAGGGCATTGGCGATGGCACCCTGCCGGTGGAGAAATTCGCCTACTACGTCGGTCAAGACGCCTTTTTCCTCGAAGCCTTTGCCCGGGCCTACAGCATCGCCGCCGCCAAAGCCCCTACTTGGGAGTCGTTTCAGGTGTTTCATCAGCTGGCCGATGGGGTGCTGGCCGAGCTCAATTTGCACGGCAGCTATGCCCAGGTGTGGGGCGTGGACCTGACCACCGTTACCCCCGGTGCCGCCACTCGCCGCTACACCGATTTTTTGCTCAGCACGGCCTGGAGCCAAGCCCCAGGCTCGACGGCGGTGGCGATGGCCCCCTGTATGCGGCTCTACGCTTTTTTGGGGCAGTCCTTGGCTCAGCTCAGCCCGCCTGCCCACCGCTATAGCCCCTGGATTGACACCTACAGCAGCGACCAGTTTGAGCCGCTGGCCGCCCAGCTCGAAGCGTTAATTGATGCCGAGGCCGCCGATACCCTCAGTAACCAGGCGGCCTACCGCTACGCTATGGACTGCGAACTGGCCTTTTTTGAAGCCGCCTGGCAGGCTCAGTAGCTGCCTGGGCTAGGGCGTATCCGATCGCAGTTCGTACAACGTCAGATCCGCCTGGCGAAAGACCTGAGCAAAGTCGGGGCTGTCAGCCAATTTGCGATCGCTATTAGCCTCCCGAGCAATCACAAAGATGGGACGTCCCTTGGCCAGCTGCAGCTCGCTGACAATCGTCTGATCGATGCGGCTGGATTCGTCGTAGATTTTGTCAACTGTGGACAGTCGTCGCTCGATCAGGTCTTGGGCATAGCCCTGGGACTCTAGAAACTGCTGAGGAGTCAGCCGCCAGCCATCATCGATGGGGGGATCGGCCGATCGCAGCTCTGCCTGGCGCAGGGTAGATCCCACGTACAGCTGCCTGCGCGCAAACACCGGGATGTTCAGGTGGGTATCGACGAAGAGGGCATCGTTACTGGTGTTGGCCAAGATCCACTGGTGCAGGGATTGCTCGTCGGGGTCCTGATGCACCAGGTAGCGCCCCTCCTCCACCAGCGGATCTGAGTGGGGCCAACGGTCTACATCAGCAATCCCCAGCCAATCATAGCTAAAGGGCACCATAAAGAGGACAACCAGCAAGAAGCTGGCCAGATGGCTTTTGAGGTAAATATCCTGGAGAGCGAGTCCGCCGAGGATACCCACGCAGAACAGACAGAGAATCAAGTGCTTATACTCGACGCCGAGCGGTTCTTCGAGCAGGATATGCATGGCAGCCAGCACGGCGATCGCACTGCCCAGGCAGGCAAATAGCAATGTTTTTTCCCTAATTAATGGCACCATGGTTTGGCGTCTGAGCAGCAGCAGCAGCGCCACAGGCGCGATCGCCAGCACCGTGATAATGGTTTTACCTACCACCCATCCTAAATTGTGGGTAAAGGCGTGGAGAGACTCTGACTTGCCCGAACCAACTAGATAGATATAAGGACTGACGATCGCAATGCCCACTACCATCGCCGCCCCGATCTGGCTAAGCTTTTTAAGCGATCGCCGTCGCATCAGCCCATAGGTAACCAACCCCATCACAAAGGTGACCGCTAGCAGATCCAGTAGGTAGTAGGGATAGAAGAAAATCAGCCCCACAACGCTACTGCAAAGACCGATAAAATGAGTCTTTAAAGCCGTAGGCTTAGCTAGGATCCTAAGCGTTAGGTACAGACATAGCGCAAAGAACAGAATCCCAATTCCGTTGGAATTTAAGTTGTAGAATTTGGCTACTTGCAGAGCGCGGTATTCTTCGACCCGATAGGTATAGCCCACCATCCCAAGCACATATCGGGACAGATCGACAAAGGGGCCGCGGGTGAGGTAGCTACAGCCATAGAGCCCCAGCATTGCCGAAAAGACCCCAGCCATCTGCCCCGGTACAAACAGCTTGGCAATGTAGTAAGCGACCATCAGCGCAAACAGCAGCGCGATTACGTTGCTAGTGGCAAAAACGATCGACGGCGGCAGGTTAAACGCCTGCACAAACCCGGCGACCACCAGGTGGTGACCCCAAGCGTAGAGCGCCCGCTCTCCTCCCAGAGCGATGTTGTTGGGTGGCACTCCACTATTCATAATCTGATACAGAAAACCCAAATGCATAAAGCCGTGATCGGAATAAATGCGCCAAATGGGATTGATGGCATAGAGCGCTATCACTGGCGCAACGCCAATCAACAGCAGAAACCATCCTTTGACTTTTTTGGCGATCGAAAAGTATAGGCAACCAACCACTGCTGCGCCTACCAAGACGCATTTCAAAAAGTCTAAAAGAATAGCAGATAACATCATGGCTAATTCCTGAAAGCTCGTGCCATTGTGTAGTTCCTACCAATAATTTCAACCGCAGCTAGCTACGGGCAAAGGCGATCGCCCAGATTCCGCTGAGCATTAGTCCAATCCCTAGCCAGGCGACTGTCCCCACCTTTTCTTGAAAAAAGGTGGCTCCGAAAATGGTGGTAGAGATTACTGTCAAGCCAATGACTACAGGGTAAGCTATAGACAAATTGACCTTGCTTAAGACCAAGATGTACATTAATGTACTGATGCCGTAAACTAAAACTCCACCCAGTAAATAGATATTTGGAATCCCTTTTCCGGAGCCCATTTTTAATAAGACTTGAGCTAGAGTATTTAATCCAACGGTAGATGTTATTAGGACACCGAAAATAAAAGGATTGTTCATTGACACCTAGTCCGCTTGGGAATTAAGGGTAAAAATATTCGCAATCTGCAGGCCAAAGCTCTTCAGTATTTAGATAGGGCATCTGCAACCACTTGCCAAGAATTTTTTCCCACCAGCGGGGCGGATGGGGCAGGCTGGCTACCTGAATGAAGGGACACCCCATTAATAATGCTCCTAGGACATCTGTATGGAAGCTGTCACCAATTACTATGACCTGGTGGGACTTGAGTCGCATGTGAGCCATCGCTTTGCGAAAACTTGTCGGAAAGGGCTTGCGGGCCGGGCTAATGGCTGAGACGTTTAACCGGGAAGACCAATAGTCTACTCGATATCTACGTTTGCCATTGGAGAGAATAAATAACTTGAAGCCTTCCTTTTGAGCATTGCGAATCCAATCCTCCGAATGAGGGGATAGATATACGTCATCCTCGGAAACAATGGTGTTATCTAAGTCGAGAATGATGCCTCGTATGCCCTTCTCCATTAGTTTAAGTCTATCGATCTGGCTAAGTTTTTTCGCCTGAGTAATATATCGTTTTCGGCCTGACATAATTAACGCCTATAAAGCCTGGTTATTAGGTCAACAGGTTTGATATTTCTGCATGTTGGCTTTCTCAAGACAACATGCAAAATCTCTAGTTCAAGATTCCTTTGTCATTTAGTGACAGCACCATCACTACTGTCACGATCCATGCAAGGACAGTAAGTGCAATGGGGCGGTCGCTAAGTAATACCTCTTCGGGGCGCTCGCTTTTGCCCCCGTGGTCGGTGCCATTAGCGCGACGACCAATTTCCTCAGGATCGCTCAGGAATTGGTAACGAAATACGCCGTAGATGACAAAGGGGAAGGAAAGCATCATCCAGGGTGTTGGGGCTCCGTTAACCGTTGGGCCAGCGCTCCACAAGGCATAGGTCATCATTACCCCGGTGGTGACGCTACCTTCCATCCGAGTCAGGAGGGGTTGTGAATAGCGGTACAAAACCCGGCGAGTTTGCCCGCCTTTTAGTTGCACCACTCGAAGCTCTGCCTTGCGCTTTTCAATTCCCAGAAACAGAGCCAGCATCGCGGTACAGAGCAAAAACCAAACCGACACGGTAATACCGGTAGCGGCGGCCCCGGCGCAGGCCCGGAGCACAAAGCCTGACGCAATACAGATCACGTCAAGAATTACCGTGTGCTTGAGCCGCAGGTTGTAGGCCACCTGCATGAGCGCGTAGGCGATGAGCGTGGTGCCTAGGAGTGGGACATGAATCCAGCCGATGGTGATGGTTCCTACCAGCAAGAGAGCGGCCATAGTGAGGGCCGCGGGAACGCTCACCAAGCCTGCGGCAATAGGCCGTCTGCACTTGGTGGGGTGGCGGCGGTCAGACTCTACATCAGCGATGTCATTGAGCAGATAGAAGGCACTGGATATACCACAGAACAACCCAAAAGACAGCAGCGCCTGTAGAAGAGTGATGAGGTCTAATTGAAATGAGAAGATAGGGGCTGCAAAGACAACTAAATTTTTTGTCCACTGCTTGGGCCGCAAAGCCAGTAGATAAGCTGTTAATGATTTCTTGCCCTTAGATACCAGCATATGCTCTCCTCGAATCGGTGATTTTACTGGGTCGTAAACAACGGATCTCTAATAAATTTATGACCATTTTCTGGGGCTTATTAGCTCTGGGAAATGATCTTGACAAAAACTTTAATGATTGCCAGAAAAGCCACTAGGTCTATTGAACTCGGAACATGCTACTCATGGAATATTCCTCATGAATTCTACTGATGGCCTCTCCGATTAATTCGGCTACAGATAAAATCTTAAGCTGACTAAACTGATTTTCTTTGTGTACAGGAATTGTATTGGTCACAATTATTTCTTTGAAGATTCCGCTAGAAATGCGCTCAACGGCAGGAGGGGAAAAGATAGCGTGGGTAGCACAGGCATAGATTTCTGTAGCCCCTGCCTTTTGTAAAGCATGGGCGCACTCTGTAATGGTGCCAGCGGTGTCTATAATGTCGTCAATTACAACGGCGGTCTTGCCGTGAACATCGCCGATAACATTCATGACTTCGGCGCAATTGTGGGCCTGTCTACGCTTATCAATAATGGCAAGAGGGGCGTCATTGAGGTTCTTGGCAAAAGCTCGAGCACGGGCTACGCCACCAATATCGGGAGACACGATTACCACATCAGAAATGGCTTTTGAGTGCAGGTATCGATGGAGTGCCGGGGCAGCAAAGATGTGGTCAACCGGAATGTCAAAATATCCTTGGGTCTGGGCGGAGTGCAAGTCCATCGCCAGGACGCGATTGGCCCCAGCTTGGGTAATTAAATTAGCGGTTAATTTAGCAGTAATGGATTCACGACCAGCTGTTTTGCGATCTGCTCTAGAGTAGCCATAGTAAGGAATAACGGCGGTAATCTGTCGAGCCGATGCGCGACGACAGGCGTCGATCATGATCAGAAGCTCTATCAAGTGATCGTTTACCGGTTGGCAGGTTGGCTGAACTAGGTAAACATCACACCCACGGATAGATTCTTGGAACTGAACATAGATCTCACCGTCGGCGAAACGCTTGCGTACCACTGCCCCTAGGTTGCAGTTGAGGTATTGAGAAACCTCTTGCGCTAGGTGAGTGTTGGCCGACCCCGAAAAAATACGGAGTCTGCTGGTAGTGGATGAACTTAATATCTCAGACGTACGAGGCAAAGTCGCAGGGGCAGTCATTGTGAGTACTTACGATGCTCCAATAATGTACTGAGCCTACTCCAGGGAGCCCCTAATCCGTTCCCCCTAAATATCTCTCTTTATAAGGTGGACACAAATTGATAAAGCTGCTAAAGACGGGAGACTAGTTTTCCTGATGAGGTTTAACCTCTTGTCTCGGGAATTTGCTGGGAGCAGGTGCGATGAGGCTGATCCGTCCCTGAGCCTGGTGGCGTGGCAATAGTGCTCGGCGGCGGTAATATAGCGTTGGCCAGCTAGCTGAGGCCTGGGTTGATAGCTGACAGGCCGTCTTGAGGTAGCTGGCCTTTTGCCATCGCTTTAGTACGTTAGCCTCAGCGTCCTCACGCTTTTGGCAATAGCTCTAAATACGGAACCCTCTACTGGCTCGCCCCATGATTGCCGAAATTCGTCTACTCGTGCTCGATATCGACGGTACCCTGGCCGGAGCATCTAACCAGATCAATGCGCCTGTTTTGGAGGCTATTCAGCAGGTGCAGCAGCGGGGGATTGCCGTGGCGATCGCCACCGGGCGCATGTACCAGTCAGCGCTGCGGTTTCACCAGCAGGTGGGCTCTGCTCTGCCGCTGCTGGCCTACCAGGGGGCATTTATTAAAGACCCCAAAACCCAAAAATTGCACCGTCACACGCCGCTGCCCCGGCCGCTGGCCCTTGAACTTTTGGCCTACCTGGCCCCTATGGAGGCCCGCAACGACCTGTCGATTCACCTGTATATCGACGACGAGCTGCACGTGCGCGCCATTATTGACGACACCAAAGTCTATGCTGAGCGATCGGGCATTCGGCCCATAGCGGCGGGGGATTTGGCGTTTTTGCTGACCAACAACGCCGCGATCGAAACCACCAAGCTGCTGACGCTGAGCAACAACCTTGACCTGCTCAGCGACATTTTGAGCCACCTGGGCCAGCGCTACCCTACCGAAGATCTGTATTTGACGCGATCGGTGGAATACTTCGTGGAAGCCACCCATCCCCTAGCTCACAAGGGCGAAGGTGTGCGGTTTTTGGCCGAAGACCTGCTGGGCCTCAAACCCGACCAGGTCATGACCATTGGCGACAACTACAACGATCTAGAAATGCTGCGCTACGCCGGCATTGGCGTGGCGATGGGCGATGCCCCAGAGCCCGTTAAGCAGGGGGCTGACTGGGTGGCACCGGGGGTGGATGCGGATGGGGTGGCGGTGGCGCTACGGGAGTTTCTGCTGTAGGGTTTTCTGCCGGATTTGGGACCGGGCTATCTGGGCTCAGGCTGTCGTACAGCTGCGAGAGCGTAACGACGCGAAACCCCTGGCGGTCAATGAGACTGAGCAGCGTTGGCAGCGCCTGCGCCGTTTGCACACAGCGCTCCATCGACCCGCCGTGCATGACGAAAATAGCGCCGGGAAAGATAAAGCGAGCCAGGTACCAGGTGTTGAGGTTGGGGGTGCTGAGGGGGCGCAGGGTATCAAACGGCACCATGGAGGCCAGCGCCACCAGCGACTCGTAGCCGGGGGTAAGCCGAATATGGTCGACCATTGCCCGGTTGTAGAGGCCGCGGCCGGGGCGATACCAGCGCAGGGGCTGCTGGATGAGGTCGGTAATGCGAGCGTGGGCTTCCTGAAAGTGTCGGGCGAACTGGGCCGGCTGCAAGATGGCGGGGGTGGTGTCGGTGGTGCCGTGGTTGGCAATTTCGTGGCCGCTGGCCAAAATCTCTTGCAGAATGGTGCTACCCGGATTGAGGTGGTCGGTGATGACAAAGAAGGTGGCCCGTACGGGGTGCTTGGCAGTGCGGTTGTAGCGATCGAGGGCGGAGAGAATGAGCCGGGTAGAGGTGTCGGTGCGATCGCCTGGCGTCGGCACATCGTCAATGGTGAGGGCCACCGTCTGCGCCTGGGTAGGGGCGTAGAACAGCGCGTCCGGAAACATCCGGGCGACCTGAGTGAGGATCTGCTGCTGGGGAAGGGCCATGGGGGTTAGCGGCTGGTGGGATCTAGACTATCGCGGAGGCGATCGCCCAGCGTATTAATGCAAAGGACGGTGAGAAAAATGGCCAGGCCGGGGGCCAGCACCAGGTAGGGAGCGCTCTCGATATAGTTTTGAGCGTCATAGAGCATGCGGCCCCAGGTGGGCACATCGGGCGGAAACCCAACCCCTAAAAAGCTCAGGGTAGATTCGGCCAGCAGCGCGTTGCCGACCCCAATCGTAGCAGCCACAATCACAGGACCGAGGACATTGGGCAGCAGGTGGGTTGTGACAATGCCCCAGGGCCGGGCACCCAAGGCGACAGCGGCCTCCACAAAGGTTCGCTGCTTGAGGCTCAAGAACCCAGCCCGCACTAACCGGGCCACTGACATCCAGCTCAGCCCGCCAATCAGCAGCACAATCAGCAGAAAAATACCCCGCTCTGGCCCCAGCGATCGGCGCACCGGATCGCCCAGGAGATAGACCACCAGCAGTACCAGAGGCAGCTGAGGCAAAGCCAAAAACAGGTCGGTCACCCGCATCAGCACGACATCGACCCAGCCGCCGCAAAACCCGGCCAGCGCACCCATGCCCACGCCCAGACTAATGCCCACCAGGGTGGCCGCTAGCCCCACCGCTAGGGAAATACGGCCCCCCAGCAGCAGTCGGGCCAGCTGGTCTTGGCCCAGGTCGTTGGTGCCCAGGAGGTGCTCCGCCCCGGGGGGCAGAAGGGCGCGGCCAAAGTCGATGGCGCTGGGGGAGGCTGGGTAGAGGAGAGGGCCAAGGGCGATCGCAGCCATTAAAACTCCCAGCACGAGCAGGGCGAGTTGGGCGGTGCGATCGCCCCGCAGCCGCTGCCAAGCGCGGTTTTTGCCGCCCGGCGGAGCAGCTTGCCCCACCGCCCATGTCGCTAACTCTGTATTAGTGGCCATAGCGCACCCGAGGGTCAACGATGCCGTAGAGCAGGTCGGCCACCAGGTTAAAAGCCACCACCAGCACCGCGTAGATAAAGGCAATACCCATGACTACCGGCGTATCGCTGCGGTAGATCGACTCGATCAGCAGCGCCCCAATGCCCGGCACCCGAAACACCTGCTCTGTCACCAGCGCCCCGGTAAAAATGGTGGGAATATCGAGCGCCACCAACGTCACCACCGGAATCAGCGCGTTGCGCAGCATGTGCAGCGTGACAATGCGCCAGCGGCCCAGCCCCTTGGCTCGCGCCGTTTTCACATAGTTTTGCGGAATTTCTTCGAGCATGGCGGCCCGCACAAACCGCAGCAGCACCGCCGTCTGAAACAGCACCAGGGTGGCAATGGGCATAGTCGACTGCCGCAGCCACTGCCCTAAACTGCCCAGGTCATTCACCACCAGGGTGTTGTCGTAGATAAAGGGCAGCCAGCCCAGCCGCACACTCAGCACAATAATCAGCACCAGCCCCGAAAAAAACGGCGGCGTCGAAAATCCCATAAAGGCCAGTGTCGTAATCGCCCGGTCGATCCAGGTGTTGTGCCGCAGGGCCGCAAACATTCCCAGCGGCAGCGCCAGGGCCACACTCAGCAGGTAGGCCACCCCAATCACCCACAGGGTGACCGGCAGCCGCTGGGCAATTAGATCCGCCACTGGCAGGCGACTGGTGAACGAGTAGCCCAGGTTACCGCTAAACAGCGCCACCGTCCACTTCAAGTAGCGAATGGGAATGGGCTGATCGAGGCCCAGCGATCGCATAATATTCTCCCGCACCTCCGGCGTAATCGCCGGGTTCGTCGCCAGCTCGCCTAGGGGATTGGTCGGTGCCAGTGCCAAAATGAAGAAGATCACCGCGCTGATGGCCAGCAGCGTTGGAATGGCGATCAGCAGGCGTTTGATCAGGTAGCCAAGCATTGGGATGAGGGAGATGGGGCAGGTAGGGAGAATGGAGAGTAGGACATTCAAAATTCAAAGTTCAAAAAAGCACTTAAAGCACCTCTCTTACCCTCAGCCCCATCGTTTGCCGCCCCATCTCCCCCATCCCCCTCACCTTCTTCCCCTACCCTGCTCACTTACCCATCCACCCATCCACTCTCCCACTCTCCCACCCATCCACCCTCTACTCTCCCACTTCTCTACCCCGCCTTCGGGGCCAGGGCCGCTTTCGGGTAGGCAATGCGCTTGTGGTTGTACTGCTGCCACACCTGCACAAAAATGTCGGCAATCAGGGTCATGTGGTCGCGGGTGAGGCCCGATTCTACCAGCTGGTTGTCTTTCCAGCGGGCGCGCAGGATACGGTTGACCATGGCCAGCGCTTCGTCGGGGGTGGCATCGGTGAGCGATCGCAGCGCCGCCTCGCAGGAGTCGGCCAGCATGACAATGCCGGTCTCCGGTGACTGGGGAATGGGGCCATCGTAGCGAAAGTCGGCCTCTTGCACCGTCAGGGCGGGTTCGTTCTTGGTCATTTCCTGGGCCTGGTGGTAAAAATAGCTGATCAGCATGGTGCCCTGGTGCTCGGGAATAAAGGAGCGCACCGCCTTGGGCAGCCGACATTTGCGAGCCATCACAATGCCTTCAGTGACGTGTTTTTTGATGATGTCAGCGCTCAGCCAGGGGTCGTTGAGATCGTCGTGCTTATTGGGGCCGCCCATCTGGTTTTCGATAAAGCCCTGGGGGTCGTGCATTTTGCCAATGTCGTGGTACAACGTGCCAGCCCTCACCAGCTCTACGTTGCAGCCCAGGGCGCGGGCGGCGGCCTCCGCTAGACTCGACACAAACACCGTGTGCTGAAAGGTGCCCGGCGCTTCTGAAGCCAGGCGCTTGAGCATCGGTCGGTTAGGGTTAGACAGCTCCGCCAGGCGAATGGGGGTGACCAGGTCAAACAGATGCTCCAGGTAGGGGCTGAGACCCAGGGCGGCAATACTAGAGATGACGCCGTAGATGCCCTGTAAAGCGGCCCCGGTCAGCATGCCCGACCAGGCCGAGATCAGCGAGACCGGGCTGACGATCAGGGTGAGCAGCAGGTAGACCACGCCCTGGGTGAGGCCGACGCCGCCGCCCAGCAGGGCCAGCTCTTCGCGCGATCGCATGCGGCTGGCCATCAGGCTGCACACAAAAGCCCCGGCGGCCCCCGCCACAAACGAAATACTACCCACCGCCGAACCCACCGGCAGCAGTACGGCCACCAGCACCACCAGGGTGCCTCCCAGCACCGGGCCGTAGAAGCTGCCCGCCAGCAGTCCAATGGCGGGCAGCCCGTAGGCGGCCACCCCGACCACTTTCATAATTCCGGTGCTGACCACCATCGCCGAGAGCAGCAGGTAGTCTTTCTGGCGCAGCCGTTGGGGTACCCAGTGCTCGATCAGCAAAAATAGGCCTACCCCACCGGCTACCAGCCCGCCAAACATGGCCAGCCCCCAGTAGTTAAAGCGGCGCTGGCTGAGATTAAAGCTGTCAAGTAGCACAAATTTGCTCTGGGTAATGGTGTCGCCAGCGGCAACAATCAGTTCGCCCTGCTGGACTTCCACAAACACGGGCTTGACGGCCTCGGCGGCCATATCGGCCTGTAGGCGAGTGCGATCGCTGTCTTCGACCAGGTTGGGCTGTAGGGTTGAGAGCAGCAGCTGGCGAGAAAAGGGTTCAATCGGGCGGGGCAGGGTGTCTTTGAGCTGTAGGTAGGCAGCCCGATCGAGCACGTCGGGGGGTAACCCCGAGGAAATGCCCTGGGCCAGCATCCGCTCTGCGGCTTTGCGAATCTCGGTCTGGGCGTTGGTCCAGGCTTGAACCGGCAGATCGAGAACCTGGGGCGATTCTGAAACGCCCTCGGCCTGGGCCACAAGCAGCGTAAAGTTGGCCAGGGCCTGCTGGTAGTCTTGGCGAGCCTGCTCTACTGAGGTCAGCAGCCGGCCTAGCTCTGAACTGCTAGACCGCTGGCCGTAGGCCCAAAGTTCGCCCAGGGCCGCCTGCTGGTCGGGGGTGATGGTTTGGTTGCGCAACAGGGTCTCTAAATCAACCCGTTCGCCGCGGGTACTGTCGTCGGCCAGAGGATCGATCAGGCTGCGCAGCTTCAGCCAGGTGGCGTCATTGGAGCGCCGTAGGTAAACCTGTACCTGGCTGGACAAAATGCTGGTGGAGACAAAGGGGACACTCCCGGCCTGGCGGCGAATATCGCCCACCTGGGCCGTCAGGTTGCTGAGCGATCGCAGCACCGCCTCGTCGGTGGTAGGCTCTACCCGCAGCACCCGGAGGGCGCCGTTGCGGGCATCGCGACGGCGCTCTTCGGTGGTTTCTTTATCTTCGACCCGCACATCGCTGGGGGCAAAAACGGTGTTGGGGGCTATGCTGCCCACCTGCAAACCCGGCTGATTGTAAAAGCGCTGCCCCAGAATAGCGGTTAGCCCCAGGGTGGTTAGCATAAAGGCCAGCCGGGGATGGCGAATATTCTTGCGCCGTCGCAG
>DASQNN010000373.1:0-4478 GCA_035644955.1 Nodosilinea sp.
GTTGAGCAACTCCACCAGGGCCGCTTTGCCCCCTCGATCTGGCAGCAGTTGGGCATTGAAGCCCTGCCCTGGCAGAATGCAAAGGGTTTGAGCTGCCTAAGGGAGCCGCCTGAGCTGTGGATGGCCTCTGTCGTCAGTGCCCCCCTGACTTGGCTGGCCAGCTATGCCAACGTTTACCAAATCAAAACTGAGCAGGTGCCGCTGCAAAACACCTACCCCACCCTGGGGGTAGATCGGGCGCTGGCGCTGGTGGGCGCTGGCGATCGCTGGGGTTGGCCGGTGCTGGTGATCGACTGCGGCACTGCCCTCACCTTTACGGCTGGGGCAAACCAGCGCTTGATTGGCGGCGCTATTTTGCCGGGGCTGCGATCGCAGTTTCGCGCCCTCCATGCTCACACCGATCGATTGCCGGCCCTAGATCTAGACCTTGGCCAGTGGCCCCAGCGCTGGGCGACCGACACCCCTGGGGCGATCGCCAGCGGCATTTTGCACAGTCAGCTGGCGGGCATTCGCGATTTTATTTCGGCCTGGGAGGCGGAATGGCCCCAGGGGGCGATCGTGCTGACGGGGGGCGACAGCGCGGTTCTTCATCACCAATTAATCAACCCCTTAATCAGCCAGAGCAAAAAACAGACCCCCACCCCCGCCCAGCGGATCGACCACGATCCAGATCTGGGCTTTTGGGGCCTGAAGGTCTGCCGTCAGCAGGGCCTAAAGACGCTATAAGACGTTATAGACCGCTAATGCGGCTGCGGTAAGCGGCGGCATCGGTACCAACACCCGTGTTGGTGTAGGTGCTAGCGCTGTTCATGCTTTGCAGGTTGCTGATTCGGTTGCCGGGGTTGGGGTGGGTGCTGAGAAATTCGGCGGTTCTACCCCCCTCAAGCTTTTGCATAAAGCTAATAAAGCCCGTGGTGTCGTAGCCCGCCCGGCCCATATTGTTAAACCCACGGCGATCGGCGTCGTATTCGGCTTCGCGGCTGTTGGGCAGTTGGAGGGCAAGCTGTACCCCCAGGTTGACCATGGCATCTTGGCGCACCTCTAGGGCTCCGGCCACGCCGCTGGCCAGCGCCTGCTGCCGCATGCGGTTAATGACGTGACGACCTGTAATGTGGCCAATTTCATGGGCCATTACCCCAGCCAGCTCGGCCTCGTTGGCGGCGGCCCTAATTAACCCCGTTTGAATGTAGACAAAGCCGCCAGTGGTGGCAAAGGCGTTGACGCTGTTGTTGTCTACCACCTGAAAGGTATAGGGCATGGTAGGGCGATCGCTGCTGGTCGCCAGGCGCTGGCCAATTTCGTTGACGTAGCTGTTAATAGCCGAGTTGCGGTTGTAGACGCGCACCCCTCGGGCCTTGAGCTGGCGATCGATTTGGGTGCCCAGGTTGACCTCATCCCGCTCGGATATGTTACCCAGCTGCACATAGCGAATGCCCTGAAAAATCAGGTCAAACAGGCTGGCATGGGAGGGAGTCGGCGTAGCCAGACCAATGGTGACCGCCATCAGGGCCGCCATTAAGCTGTACAGCCCGCGACGAAGCAAAGAATTCTGCTTTAAATAAGTGAGAGGAGAAAGCATAGAAGCGCCTCACGTGCTGCTGAGGGTCAGGATTTACTACCATCTTGCCCGGCTCAGCTACGGACGACCACACCCAGTGGTCAATAATAAATTTGGCCCCTGTATTCCCTATGAACTAAAGACTTGAACAATCGGGGGCCAGAGGGCCATTACGCCAAAGGAGCTAGGCTGTGGTTCAATGGTATCGGCATTCTCCCGTGCTGAAAATACTCACTCCTTCCCTCCGTTGAGGGTACCCTAGCCATGACGTTACTTGACTCTAAAGGCCGCCTGTTTGGCAAAGTCAGCATCTTAGATGTGGCGGCGGCGCTGATTATTTTAATGGTGCTGTTCGGCATTTTTCTCTACCCTGGCACCTCGGGGTCGGTGGCCCAGGTGGGCTCCACAACCAAGCCTGTAGAGGTGGATGTCATGGTGCGGGGGCTGACATCCTCGGATCCAGAGGGGCTGTTTCAGGCCATCCAAAGTTCTGGAACCACCAATATCATTATTCGCAATCAGCCCTACGGCCAGGTCAAGATTAAAAGCGTGCAAAAGCTGCCCCGCAGCACCGTAGCCCCCCAGCCCGATGGCACCGTGCTGGCGCTGCCCGACCCTCGCCCCGAGCTAAACTACACCATCGATATGCTCATCACCCTAGAAGACGACGCCCAAATTACCTCCACTGGCCCGGTATTTGGCAACAGCAAGGTCAAGGTGGGCACTCAGATCGAGCTGGATGGCGACCTCTACAACTTCAATACCAGCACTGTTGGGGTCAGGGTTCTAGAAAATAGCTAGGGTTGGGTTCCCGCTAGCACGGGCCATACCGCTGCTTTCTCGAGGCTTATCACCTCACCCTTCCCCTTGAGGTAAGCCCACTGAGCATGACAAGACTTTCGACCTCATCACTCTCCCCGCTATGACCGTTACCCCGATTGCTTCCTCCCGTGTTGATTGGCAAGCGCTGGCAGACCAAGCTCTAGCCGGTGAGTTGTTGAGCCGAGAGCAGGCCCACGCTGTGCTGGCCGCCCCCGACACCGAGCTGCTCGATCAGCTAGCGGCGGCCTACCGGGTGCGGCGACACCACTGGGGCAACCGGGTACGGCTGCACTTTTTGCTCAATGCCCAGAGCGGGCTGTGCCCCGAAGACTGCCACTACTGCTCGCAGTCAAAAATTTCCTCGGCGGAGATTGAGAAATATCCCTTCATGGCCCAGACCAAAATTCTGGCCGCTGCCGAACGGGCCCATAGCCTCAAGGCGGGCACGTTTTGCATGGTGATTTCGGGGCGATCGCCCTCCGATCGCGTGTTTGGGGAAGTGCTCGATGCGGTGCGCCAGGTCAAGGCCCAGTACCCGATGAAAATTTGCGCCTGCCTGGGGCTGCTCGACGAGGCCCAAACCCAGCAGCTGGCGGCGGCGGGGGTAGACCGCGTCAACCACAACCTCAACACCAGCGAAACCAACTACGGCGAGATCTGCACCACCCACACCTTTGACGATCGCCTGGCCACGATCGCGGCGGTGCAGTCGGCGGGCATGACCACCTGCTCGGGCGGTATCTTTGGCCTGGGCGAAACCAACGACGACATTATCGACATGGCCCTTGCTCTGCGGCGGTTGGGGGTGACCAGCGTGCCGCTGAATTTCCTGATCCCCATCGACGGCACGCCCCTGGAGGGACGCCAGGATTTGAACCCCCGCCAGTGCCTGCGCATCTTGTGCCTGTACCGGCTGCTGCTGCCTAGCCAGGAGATTCGCATCGCTGGGGGGCGCGAGGTGCAGCTGCGGCAGATGCAGCCCCTGGGGCTCTATGCCGCCAACTCTATCTTTGTGGGCGACTACCTGACGACCCCAGGCCAGTCGGCCCTGGCCGACTACGCCATGATTCGAGATGCCGGCTTTGTGCTCGAAGGCCCTGATGGCGGCGCGATCGAACTGCCATCGGCGGGGTCGGAAGGGCTGTAGTTGAAAGTTGTGAGATAGCGTCCTGCCTGACCGCAGACAGCCGGGATGGCGGGGGTGCTGACAGGTATGGTACTGAATCCGCCTTGGCTAGGCCCGGTTGGGCTGGGCAAACACCGTTTGCCCTTACCCAAATTCATGCCTCATTTCAGCAACGCCGCCGGGACGACTATCCTAGGTGATTGAATTCTTGATTTTAAGCAAGCTGCGATCGCGTCACCAAGTCCACCAGGCTGTCCACCAGCCGCTGGGGCTCCATGGGCATAATGTGCTCGCCGTGCATTACGCTCTGGGTCATGATGAAAAAGATTGTCGCTCCCAGCACTACCCGCGCCGTCGCCTCTGGATCGGACAGGTTGAGTTCGGGGCAGCCCTTGAGATAGTCGGTGAGCTGGTCGGCGGCGGGCTTGGTGAGATATTCCACAAAGGCCTGGGCCAGCTGGGGAAACCGACCCGATTCGCCCGCCACCAGGCGCACAAAGTTTTGGTAGTCAATGTCGTGCAGCTCGCTCTCAATGGCGTTGGTAATCACTCGCCGCAGCACCACTTCTGGACGGCCCTCCAGGTTGCCGTCGCCCATTACCTGGGCGCACCGCGCCTGGGCCACGTACTGAATCAGCGCCCGAAACAGCCCCTCTTTATCTTTAAAATAGTTGTAGACCGTTGGCTTAGAGACCCCAGCCGTAGCGGCTACCTTGTCCATGCTGGTGCCAGCGTAGCCATTTTGCAGAAACTCTTGCATCGCTCCCTGCAAAATCTGCACAGCCTTATCATTCAGCACTGCCGGACTTTGAACCACGCGTTGCCACCTCGCTAACCCAACTGATCATGTATAGCACCCGATTGCTAGGTGTTACAGAAACTTAGACTATGACCTTGCATTGAGCCAAGTCGTTGCTCCTCCCAGAGCATCCCCTAGGGACCAAAGCAATAGAGTATTGCCTTATACCATTA
>DASQNN010000374.1:0-4579 GCA_035644955.1 Nodosilinea sp.
CAATGAGATGATTGTCGAAGTGCAGGTGGCGGTTCCCTTTCCCGACCAAGTGAGGCAAGACGACGTGCTGGCGGTGCTGCCCTTTGGCCAAAAAACCCTGGTGCTCAAGGAGGGGGGCATGGTAGTGGCAGGCCGCGCCATTCCTGAGTTGGACGATAAAAACGACGACATGTACGTGGCGATCGCCGCCGTCACGGTTTCTATTCCCAGCAAGTGAGGGGTGAAGGGTGAGGGGTGAGGGGTGAAGGGTGAGAACATACTATCTACTCCCCACCCCCTACTCCCTACTCCCTACCCATTCACCCCTCCCTACCTCAACCTCGCCCCCCGATAGCGCATCTCCTTCTTCATCGCGTTCTGCTGGGCAAAGTTGGGCATATCCCCCTGGTGACCCATCAAAATAATCGAGTCGCCCAGGGCCAGGTAGGTGGCCCGACTGGGGTGGATGATCACCTCGCCATCGGCTCGGCGCAGGGCCACGGTAATAAACGTGCCCTGGCCCTTGAGCTCAATGTCGCCAATGGTGCCACCAATCAGCGGCGAACTGGCCTCGATCACCAGCTCGTTTAGCTGAATATCCAGCTCCGCCAAAAACTCATTGAGCCCGTGCTGGCCATCGGTTTGCGATAAAAAGTCCACTGCCGAGGGGTGGCTAATCAGGTGGGCCATGCGCAGGGCGCTAATGCTGGCGGGCAGCACCACGTGGTTTGCCCCCGCCAAGCGCAGCTTTTTTTCGGTGGAGGGCATTTCGCCCCGGGCCAAAATCAACAAATTGGGGTTCATCTCCCGCGCCGTCAGGGTAATAAATACGTTGGCGGCGTCGTTGGGCAGCACCGTAGCCAGCGATTTGGCTCGGTAAATACCCGCTGCTTCTAAAGCAGTTTCATCGGTGGCGTTACCCTGATACATCAAATAGCCCTGCTCGTGAGCCAGGGTAACCCGCTCCGGGTCGCTATCGACAATGATGAACGGCTGGCGATCGCCCTTGAGCTTGCGGGCCACCAGCTGACCAATGCGGCCAAAACCGCAAATAATTACGTGGTCTTCCAGGCTGGCAATCTCTTTGGTCATACGCTTCACATTCAGGGCCCGATGAATTTCCCCTTCGGTGATCATCTGCACAAAGCCCGACACGGTGTAGGCCACCGACAGCGCTCCGGCAATAATCACAAAAATCGTAAACACCTTTAGCGGTGGCGAGGTCAGGGGCTGCACTTCCCCATAGCCCACCCCAAAGATGGTGATCACTACCATATAGATAGCGTCTAGAAAGTTCCAGCCTGCCACCATGTAGCCCATTACCGCCGCCACCACCGTCAGGGAGAAAAAAATAATCCCCGTAATAATCCGCCGAAACGAGCTATTCAGCATCTACACCTCAGACAGTGCCCAGGCCCCGACAGAAAGCAGATCAGTTTTCAAATAAAGGCTATGGTAATTGACAGCCCGCCCTTTAAAGGGTGTGCCACATAGCAAATTGCAGTACACTGTAAACAAACTCATAACGACTTCACCTAAAGCCGTAGCTTACTTAAACCACTACCCTAATTAGTCAGTATTTAGGGCGTTAGTGTTTGACGCTCCAGCCTAATTGGTCTTTAGTTTTTGTCCCCTCCTACCTCGATTGATTGTGCGACTATGACAGCTACCACCGTTCAAAATCCCTTGCTTATTGGTGCCGGCCTACCCCCCTTCGATCGCATCGAAGCCGCCCACATCGTGCCCGGTATTACCGAGCTAATTGCCGAACTCACTGCCGCCCTAGAGCAGCTTGAGGCAACGGTATCGCCTAGCTGGGAGGGTCTGGTCGACCCCCTCACCCGCATCGAAGAGCGTCTGGGCTGGAGCTGGCGCATCGTCGGCCACCTGATGGGGGTTAAAAACAGCCCCGAGCTGCGGGCCGCCTACGAAGAGGTGCAGCCGCCCCTGGTGCAGTTCGCCACCCGTCTGGGCCAGAGCAAGCCCCTCTACGAAGCCTTTAAGCAGCTGCGCGCCAGCCACCAGTGGGATGGCTTTGACCCGGCCCAGCAGCGCATTGTCGAATCCTCCATTCGCGAAGCCGAGCTGTCGGGGGTCGGCCTGGAAGGGGCTGAAAAAGACCGCTTCAATGAGATTCAGCAGGCCCTGGCTGAACTCACCACCAAGTTTTCCAACAACGTACTCGACGCCACCAAGGCCTTTAGTATCACCCTCACCACCGCCGACGAGATCGATGGTCTGCCTCCCAGCCTGCTGGCCCAAGCCGCCCAGGCCGCCCGCGACGCCGGAGCAGACGCCACCCCCACCACTGGTCCCTGGCGCATCACCCTCGACTACCCCAGCTTTGGGCCGTTTATGCAGCACAGCCGCCGCCGCGACCTGCGCGAGCAGCTCTATCGAGCCTTTGTCACCCGCGCCTCCGAGGGCGATCTCGACAACAGCCCCAACGTGGAGAAAATTCTTGAGCTGCGCCACGAAATGGCCAACCTGCTGGGCTACGACACCTACGCCGACCTTAGTCTGGCCCGCAAAATGGCCCCTTCCGTAGAGGCGATCGAGAAACTGATGGGCGAGCTGCGCGTGGCCAGCTACGACACCGCCGTGAAGGAACTCGACGAGCTACAGGCCTTTGCCAAAGCTAAGGGAGCTGCCGAAGCCGATAGCCTCACCCACTGGGATACCGCTTTTTGGGCCGAGCGCATCCGCGAAGAGAAGTACGGCCTCAACGACGAAGAACTGCGCCCCTACTTTCCGCTGCCCCAGGTGCTCGACGGTCTGTTTGCCCTGGCCCACCGCATCTTTGATGTCACCATTGCCCCCGCCGATGGCGAAGCCCCGGTGTGGCACCCCGACGTGCGCTACTTCCAGGTGCTGAATGCCGGCGGTGACCCCATCGCCCACTTCTACCTCGACCCCTACAGCCGCCCCGCCGAAAAGCGCGGCGGCGCCTGGATGGATGACTGCGTTAACCGAGGCAAGATCAACAATCAGGTGCGGCTGCCGGTGGCCTACCTGGTGTGCAACCAGGCTCCCCCCGTTGATGGCAAGCCCAGCCTGATGACCTTCCGCGACGTGGAGACCCTGTTCCACGAGTTTGGCCACGGCCTGCAGCACATGCTGACCAAGGTAGACTTTCCTGGGGCGGCGGGCATCAACAACGTTGAGTGGGACGCCGTCGAGCTGCCCAGCCAGTTTATGGAGAACTGGTGCTACCACCGCGACACCCTGCTCACCCTGGCCCGCCACGTGGATACCGGCGCCCCCCTGCCCGAGGACCTGTACCAAAAGATTGTTGCCGCCCGTACCTTTATGACCGGCAGCGCCATTCTGCGCCAGGTACGCTTTGGCTGGACCGATATTGAGCTGCACCACCGCTACCGCCCCGGCAGCGGCGAAACCGTGACCACCGTTAGCCAGCGCATCGCCGAGCAGTCCTCCATTCTCAAGCCCCTGCCGGAGGATGCCTTTCTCTGCGCCTTTACCCACATTTTTGCGGGGGGCTACGCGGCGGGCTACTACAGCTACTTCTGGGCCGAGGTGCTTAGCGCCGACGCCTTTGCCGCCTTTGAGGAGGCCGGGCTGGACAATGAGGGCGCGATCGCCGACACCGGTCGTCGCTTTCGTGATACGGTGCTGGCCCTAGGCGGCAGCCGCCATCCCATGGAGGTCTTCAAAGCCTTCCGCGGGCGCGAACCCAGCACCCAGGCGCTACTGCGCCACCGGGGCTTAGTGGCCGCTTAGGATCTCTCTTAAAGGTCTCTCTCAAATAGGTGGCCTAGAAGCCAGGGTTTTTGAAAAACCCTGGCTTCTTTTTGCGCGCTAGTTCTGCTTCTGCGGGCGCTGGTGAAAGCCGTCGATCGCACTGGGCAGGGTGAAGAAAACGTGTTCAATGCCAATCAGCTCTAGCAACCCCGATCGCTGCAGCTGGGTGTAGAGGTCGCGCTTAACCCGCGCTAGAGCCAGGGTAATACCCTGCTTGCTGAGGGTTTCGTACAGCTCTATCAGCATGTCGGCGGCGGTAATGTCAATTTCGACCATGGCTTCGGTGTTGATGACAAACCACTCCACGGGGGTCGTTTCGGCCTCAACGACAAGCAGGGCGCGGCGCTGGAAGTCCACTGCGTTGGCAAAAAACAACGGCGCATCGTAGCGATAGATCACCAGCCCCGGAATAGTGGTGGCCCCCGGCCAGTCGCTCACGTCATGGAGACCGGCAATATTGGGCACCTTACCCATCACCGCATCGTGGGGGCGGGCAATGCGGGCAAAGAGTTCAATCACAGATAGGCCCACGGCGATCGCCACCCCGGTCAGCAAGTCGGTCGCCAGCACTCCCACCGTCGTTGCGATCGCCAGGGCAAAGTCACCCTGACGAAACTGTCGCAGCCGCAAAAATTCCCCGATGTCTACCAGCTTAGTGGCGGCAAAGATCACCAGCGCCCCCAGTGCCGCCGTCGGAAACATCGACAGCAGCGGCCGCAGAAAGAGCAGCACCGCTATGACCACCCCAAAGGCTGTCAGCGAGTAGACCTGGCTCTTGCTGCCCAGCGAGTCGCCAATGGCCGCCCGACTGGCGCTGCTGCTCACCGGAAAGCCCTGC
>DASQNN010000375.1:0-7732 GCA_035644955.1 Nodosilinea sp.
GCCACCGGCCCGTTGCCCTCCGCCGCCGCAAGAATTTCCTCATCCCCCACCATGACTTTGATCGTGGCCAGCGACTGGCTGCTGTGGTCGTCGCCGTTGCCCTGGTGCTGGCAGTTGATGTAAAAGCCCTTGAGGTCAAAGAAGCGGGGGCGATCGCCCAACGTCTCCCGCATTAGCAGCTCAAAGCTGGCCTCAGCGGCCTCAAACTGATAGCCCTCGTGCTCCAGGGTTTTGAGCCGGGTAAGCAGCTGGCGAGAGGCCGGGTTGTGGCGATCAAGTTCTAGGCCAAAGCTGCGGGCCTTGACCAGCACATTGCTCAGCCCTGCCTGATCCGACACCACAATGCGGCGACTGTTGCCCACGGTGGCCGGGTCGATGTGCTCGTAGGTCTTAGGCTCGCGCTCCACGGCGCTGACGTGGATGCCGCCCTTGTGGGCAAAGGCCGATCGCCCCACGTAAGGGGCGTGCTCGTCAGGGGCCAGGTTCACCACCTCACTGATAAAGCGGCTGGTTTCGGCCAGGGTTTCGAGTCGGGCCGGGGCAATGCAGGGGTAGCCCAGCTTAATCTGTAAGTTGGGAATCAGCGTGCAGAGGTTGGCGTTGCCGCAGCGCTCGCCGTAGCCGTTGATCGTGCCCTGCACCATGGTGGCCCCAGCCTCGACCGCCGCCATGGCGTTGGCCACCGCCGTGCCGCTGTCATTGTGGGTATGAATGCCCAGCTGGGGTCGGGGTTCTGGAAGCTGCTGGAGCCAAGTATTTACGGCAGTCACAATCGCGCCAACTTCCTGGGGTAGGGTGCCGCCGTTAGTGTCGCACAGCACCAGCCATTCGGCTCCGGCAGTCACCGCCGCTTCGAGGGTTTCTAGGGCGTAGTCGGGGTTGGCTTTGTAGCCGTCAAACCAGTGCTCGGCGTCGTAGATTACCCGGCGCCCCTGGCTGCGAAAGTAGCGAATGGTGTCATCGATCATGGCCAGGTTTTCGGCCAGGGTGGTTTGCAGGCCGGTGGTGACGTGCAAATCCCAGGATTTGCCAAATAGCGTGATCCACTCGGTGCCTGCGGCCAGCACCGGTTGCAGCATGGGTTCTTCGGCGGCGACTTTGCCAGGGCGGCGGGTCGAGCAAAAGGCGGTGATGCTGGCCTGGGTGAGGGGGGTTTCTTTGAGCTGCCAAAAAAACTGCACATCTTTGGGGTTGGCCCCCGGCCAGCCGCCTTCGATAAAGGGCACCCCTAGGGCATCGAGCCGTCGCGCAATGCGGAGTTTGTCTTCAATTGAGAGGGCTAACCCCTCCCGCTGGGCACCATCCCTGAGCGTGGTGTCGTAGATGTGAATGGGGGTGCGTTGACCCTCAAGGGTCGGGCTTTGCCCATCGCGTTGCTCAGCCATAACCAGTGGTGCCCTAAAGATTTATCGTTGTGGTGTCACAGTGATCTAGCGTAAGCCCTGGCCTGGGGATGCTTGAGAGAATCGGGGCGATCGCGTTATAAAACGTAGATATTCTTCGTCTGCCAAGAAATGCCATGCCCACCGTCACCGCGCAGGGAAAGACCATGCAGTGCGAGGCCGGGGCCAACCTGCGCCAGGTGTTGCTGGCCAACGGGGTGGACTTGTACAACGGTCAGGCCACGGTGATCAACTGCCGCAGTCTTGGCACTTGCGGCACCTGTGCGGTGGCGATCCAGGGTGAAGTTTCGGCAACCAACTGGAAGGACAAGGCGCGTCGGTCACTCCCTCCCCACGACTCTGCCCGCAATCTACGCCTCGCTTGCCAAACCCAGGTGCTGGGCGATATCGTCGTCACCAAATATGACGGCTTTTGGGGCCAGGGCCAAACCCCAGTTTGGTAAACCCCACTCCCCTATCAACGCTAGAGTTTTTAGCCAAGGTTTTGCTCAGAACCCTGGTTGCTTAGGCTTCCCTAGCCAGCACTGGAGCCGCTTGCAGGAGGGTTTGGGTGTAAGGGTGCTGGGGCGCTTCAAACAGCGTTTTAGTGGGGGCAATTTCGACAATTTTGCCCTGCTGCATAACGGCAATGCGATCGCACATAAACCGCGCCACCCACAGGTCATGGGTAATAAACAGGTAGGTGAGGTCAAACTCCTGCTTGAGGGCCACCATCAGGTCGAGCACCTGGGTTTGCACCGTGGCGTCGAGCATGCTGACCGGCTCGTCGCAGATCACCAGCTTAGGGTGGGTGATCAGGGCGCGGGCGATCGCCACCCGCTGCTGCTGCCCCCCGGACAGATCGCCGGGGAAGCGGTTGAAATAGTCGGCGGTGGGGTTGAGGCTGACGCGGGCCAGCATGTCGTGAGCCTGTTTTTCGGCCTCGATAACGGTGGCGAGACCATGGATCAGCAGCGGGTCGGCAATGCTTTTGCCCACGGTCATCATCGGGTTGAGGCAAGCGTGGGGGTCTTGAAACACCATTTGCAGCTGCCGCCGCTGCTGCCGCATAGCCTCGCGGGAGAGGGTGGTGAGGTCGGTGCCGCCAAACTCCACCTGGCCAGCGGTGGGTTTGACCAGTTGCAGAATGGTGCGCGACAGGGTGCTCTTGCCGCAGCCCGACTCGCCCACCAGCCCCACCACCTCGCCAGGATAGATGTCTAGAGAAACGCCATCGACCGCTTTGATGACCTTTGACTGCTGGCCCCCCAGCAGCCGGGCGATGGGGTTGGCTTCGAGGGTGTAGTGCTGGTGCACATCGCGCAGTCGCAGAATGGGTTCTGCGGCTGTGGCGGTGTAGGCCAGCCCCTCGGCCTGCTGCATTTGCAGGGCCGACTCCACCAGCGATCGCGTGTAGTTGTGCTGAGGGTTTTGAAACACCTTGGCGGCGGTGCCCTCTTCTACCACCCGGCCTTCGTACATAACGGCGACGCGATCGCAGTACTCCGCCACCAGCGACAGGTCGTGGGAAATCAGCACCAGGGCGGTGCCCAGTTCGTCGCACAGGCGGGTGAGCTCATCTAAAATCTGGGCCGACACGGTCACATCCAGGCTGGTGGTGGGCTCGTCGGCCACAATTAGCTTGGGCTCTAGAATCATCGCCAGGGCGATCGCCACCCGCTGGCGCATGCCGCCGCTAAACTCGTGGGGGTACTGGCCAAACCGGCTGGCGGGAATGTTGACTTTATCGAGCACCGCGATCGCCCGCTCCTTCGCCGCCGCCGCCGACACCTCTGGGCGGTGGGCACGCAGGGTTTCAGTGCAGTGGTCGCCAATGGTCATCAGCGGGTTCAGCCGCGTCATCGGGTCTTGAAACACCAGAGCGATCGCCTCGCCCCGAAACCGCCGCAGCCGCTGGGGGGTAAAGTCGAGCACCGACTCGCCGTTAAACCACACCCGGCCGCGCAGCTCAGTGGCCTTGGGCAGCAGTCGCAGGGCCGCCCGCCCTAGCGTGCTCTTGCCGCAGCCCGACTCCCCCACCAGGCCCAGCTTTTTCCCCGGCGATAGCTGCAACGAAACGCGATCTACGGCCCGCTCGCTTTGGCCAGGGTAGGTAACCGAAAAACAGTCGAGAGCAAGAAGGGAGTCTGATTTATCAATCACTACTGATCCACCCGCCGCATCAAATAAGCCACCCCAAAGTCACCGTTCGGATGCTGTTCTAGCAGCTCAGCCAGCTCAAAAACGCGGTGGGCAATGTCTTCCCCCAGCTTGTCAATGGTGGCCTGTTTTTCCCGTTCGCCGTGCTCTAGCTCGCGCACCTGCCCCTGCCAATCGGCAGAAAAAATATAGTTAATGTGGGCCTGCAAATCGAGCTGCCCCAGCATCTCCCACTCCCCCCCGTCACACCAGATGCCGTTGCAGTTGGGGCAGCGCTCCACATAAAACGATCCCTGCTTGAGGGTAATGCGCCCCCGCACCAGGTAGCTGCGGCAGTCGAGGCACAGGGCTGCTCGGTTATCCAGGGCGCTGGGCTGAAAGGGGGTATTGAGGGACAGGGGCAGCACCGATACCTTGACGGGCGCATCGAGATCAACCTGCGATCGCTGCCAGGTGACGTAGGGCTCTGGCGGAATCCAGGCACCACCGCAGCTGGAGCAGGCATGAACCGGCAGCCCCGGCGCTAGCTGACTGTCTTGAAGGTCAATATTGCCTTCTTTAGGGCACTGATACAAAACACCTACTCCCCACCGCGTTCTCGCGACCGCTAACCCAATGAACCCCTAATATTAAACCACCTGTCAAACCACCTCGACGGGAGCGTCAGGTTCTCTCGGCGATCGCCTGCTCCAGGGCCTGGCAAAAGCCCAGCAGCTGCTCTAGTTTTTCCACCATTTGCCGCTGCCGCCGCTGGGTGGTGGCCGACTGGCGAGCCGCCTGCAAAAAGGCGACATCCATCGCCAGCAGCCGCAGGGTGCGGTTCATTTCGGTGAGCACCGGCTGGGCACTGGTCATCTCTTCCCCCAGGGGTAAAAGCTGCTGCTGAAACTGCTGCTGGGCCAGCAAAAACTGCGCTTGCAGCGATTGACCATCGGGGTTGGCCGCTTGCACCAAGGTCGTCAGGGACTGCAGCTGCGATCGCAGATTTGACAGGGCATTTATCATAGAGGTGTGCCCCTTTAGGGCAGCAGATGGGATAGCCTGGCAGCGTTTTACCGCAGTCAAAGGCAAATTGCTGGTTCCCCCCGGGGGGGACAAATGTTAAGGTTAATACACAACACTCCATCAATATGAAACCGGCCATAAGCATTTATTGCGCCGTGGTCAGAAGGGCAACTTCCTTAAAGTTTCTGGTGTAGGTTATCTCTATCTCGCCGTCCTGCTTTAAGACAGTTGCGTCCCGTTCTTTGGCAGAACTCGTACATGTGTTCTGCTTGGGTTCTTAACTTTAATTTCTCCATCTCACAGTCTATTTTTGCTTTGCCGTCGGGCAAAGCATTTGCTCACCGATCCCTTTCGAAGTTCTCATCCATGCTTAATTCAGTGCTTAGATAATTGCCATTCACCCTGGCCCTTTTTTAGCTTCCCTGTCTCCCTGAGAGGTCACTAGTTCCTATGGCTGCAACGGTTCATCCCCCTCTACCCGACGACTGTACCCTTCCCAGTTGGCTCGAAACCTGCGTCCTTGCCCACCACGACAGCAGCCAGGATGACCTCGCCCACGACCCCGAAGACAAATCAAATAATGTATTGGTCTGCCAGGCCTTTGAGTTTGCCTATACCCTCCACAAAGGGCAATACCGCGCCTCGGGCGAACCTTACATTTGTCACCCCATTGCCGTAGCCGGGCTGCTGCGCGACCTGGGCGGCGACAGCGCCATGATTGCCTCCGGCTTTCTCCACGACATTGTCGAAGACACCGACATCACCCCCGATGAAATTGAGGCCCATTTTGGCGAAGAAGTGCGGCGGCTGGTCGAGGGGGTAACCAAGCTCTCAAAGTTCAATTTCGAGAGCAAAACCGAGCGCCAGGCCGAAAACTTTCGCCGCATGTTCCTGGCCATGGCCCAGGATATTCGGGTGATTGTGGTGAAGCTGGCCGATCGCCTCCACAACATGCGCACCCTGGAGCATCTGGGCGACGAAAAACGCCGCCGCATTGCCCGCGAAACTATGGAGATTTTTGCTCCCCTGGCCAACCGATTGGGGATCGGCCGCTTTAAGTGGGAACTTGAAGATCTCTCCTTTAAGTATTTAGAGCCCGACGCCTACCGGCAGATGCAGCGCCACATTACCGAAAAACGGGCCGATCGCGAGGCGCGGCTGGTGCAGGTGGCCGAAACCCTGCGTCAGCGCATGCACCAGTCCGAAATTCAGGTGGTGGATGTCAGCAGTCGCCCCAAGCACCTGTACGGCATTTACTGCAAGATGGAGCGGCAGCAAAAAGACTTCAGCGAAATCTACGACATTGCCGCCGTGCGTCTGATCGTGGGCACTAACGAAGAGTGCTACCGCGCCCTGGCCATTGTCCACGACTCCTTTCGCCCAGTGCCGGGTCGCTTCAAAGACTACATCGGCTTGCCCAAGCCCAACCGCTACCAGTCGCTTCACACGGTGGTAATTGGCCCCAAGGGCAAGCCGATTGAGGTGCAGATTCGCACCCTAGAAATGCACCACGTGGCCGAGTACGGGATCGCCGCCCACTGGAAGTACAAAGAAACCGGCGCTTCAACCAACACCCGCATCAACGCCGACGACGACAAGTTTACCTGGCTCAGGCAGCTGCTGGAGTGGCAAAACGACCTCAAAGATGACGCTCAGGAATTCCTTGAGAACGTCAAGGGCAACCTATTTGACGAAGACGTCTACGTGTTTACCCCCGACGGCGATGTGGTGCCGCTCAGCCGGGGAGCAACCTCGGTTGACTTTGCCTACCGCATTCACACCGAGGTGGGTAACCACTGCGCCGGGGCCAAGGTAAATGGCCGCATGGTCACCCTCAACACGCCGCTGGAAAACGGCGACATCGTCGAAATCATCACCCAAAAAAACAGCCGCCCCAGCCTCGACTGGCTCAACTTTGTCGTTACCCCCAGCGCCCGCAACCGCATTCGCCAGTGGTATAAGCGATCGCATCGCGACGAAAACATTGCCCGCGGCCGCGACATGCTTGAAAAAGAGCTGGGTCGTAGCGGCTTCGATGCCCTGCTCAAGTCGGAACCGGCCCAAATGGCCGCCGAGCGCTGTAACTATCCGTCTGTAGACGATCTGCTGGCGGGGCTGGGCTACGGCGAGATCACCCTCAACCTGCTTGTAAACCGCCTGCGGGAGGCCATCAAGACCAAGCAGCCCCTGGAGGCGTTGTCACCCGAGTCATCGCTACAGGATTCCGACCAGTTTTTGGCCGGGGCCGTCACCAGCCCCCACCGCCACCGCCCGGTTCCCTCTAAAGACCCGATTTTGGGTATTGAGGGTCTGGTGCACCACATTGCGGGCTGCTGCAACCCCCTGCCCGGCGAGCCGATTATGGGCAGCGTTTCTTTGGGCAGTCGGGGCATTGCTATCCACCGCCAGGGCTGTCCCAACCTGGCCGACATTCCAGTCGATCGCATCATTCCGGTCAGCTGGAACTCCGGCGACCACAATGGCGTGCGCCACACCTACCCCGTGGAGGTACGCATTGAGGTGATCGACCGGGTGGGCGTACTGAAAGATATTCTGTCGCACCTGTCAGACCTGCAAATTAACGTTCACAAGGCCCAGGTCAAAACCTTCCCCGGCCAAACCGCCGAAATCGACCTGGGGCTCGACGTCAAAGACCACGCCCACCTCGACCAAACCTTTGTGCAAATCCGCAAAATGACCGACGTGCTTAAAATTCGCCGCATGAGCCAGGGCGGCTAAGCCTAAGAACTGCATTACCTACACGACAGCCGAGTCAGCTGTCGCGTAGGCAATGTAGGGGGTTGCTGAATACAGGTATGAATCAAGAATTCAACCTCTCTCGCAGGGGCAAACGGCTGTTTGCCCTTACACAAATTCATGCCTCAATTCGGCAACGCCTATGTAGTCCCTGGTCCCAGGCGATTCCAGCCTCCCCCCCAAGTCCTGACGGCCCTGCCGCGCTGGGCCACAGCCAGGTCGGCGCGATGAAACCCTAGCGCCGTGGAATAATGGGAGCTTGCATACACGACAACAGCACGGCAGTGCAGAACTATGGCGCAGGAAACGGCTAACCCAGCTAAACGAGTCGGCGTAATTGGCGGTGGCCAGCTGGCCTGGATGATGGGACCAGCGGCGCAGAAGCTGGGGCTGGAGCTGGTGGTGCAGACCCCTGGCGAAACCGATCC